>DYIS01000033.1 GCA_020723545.1 Ktedonobacter racemifer | reverse complement strand
GGCCGACCCCTTTCAGGTCGGTGAATGAGCCAGGCTTGTCCTGGCACACCCGAGAACGCAGAGCTAATCCTCCCGCAGGTTCGGACCCTGCGGGAGGATCGGCCTCCTGCGCTTTCAGCGGGCTCTGGCGGTGAAATCGGGGGCACCCATTGACCCCGTACACCTGGAAGGTGTATGGGGCTACATAGCGGAGTAAAGCAAATGCTTCGCTCATCCAGAACCATCAAACATTTTAGCCTGCACCGCATCGGCGAGACAGAGCTGCGGGTCGTTGCCGATGTGGAGGAGGGGGTCATACCCCTTATCCAGGTGGAGGAGGCAGTCATCCGGGGGTACGCCCAAAGAGGACTCTGGCCTCATCGTTATGTGACCCTCTTTATCTTGCAGGACCTGCAGCCCCTGGTTCGCCAGCTTCGCTCGGAAACCAGTCTCCCGCCGGGGGGCGCAGCAGCCTTAGACCTCCGACCAGTGGTCAATCTCTACGACCTGGCCGATCCAGCCGCCTGCCACGTCTTCGTCAACCGGCAGGCGATGGAGAAGGAGGGCTATTGGGACGATGCCCTCGCCATCCGGGGCCTGCTAGCCCATGAACACGCCCACCCTCTGGCCGAGAACGAGACGATCCGGGCCTCCCGCCGACTGCAAGTGGAACTCTCGCTGGAAGGTCCGCCATGCACATTCGAAATTCGAAATTCGAAATTCGAAATTCGAAGCCTGTTGACCCTGTTGGCCGACAAGTTGTGCGTCTATGCGCCACGGGAGATTTTCGCCAACGAGATGACCATTCGCAGCGGCTTCGACGAGGCCTTGCTCCACCTGGATCGGCGCAACGTAGCCAATGCCAGCCGCGGCGTGGCCGGGCGGGAAGAGTTACGAAGGCAGTTGCAGCAGGAGGTGACGCAGGGGAGTCTCACCCCGGCGGCAGCCGACATGCTGCTCCTCATCGGCGACCTGAGAGGCTACCTGGATCTGGCGCTGGAGATAGCGCCTTTTTATCGCACCGGAAGGGAAAGCGACGCCCAGGAGCTCGAAACAATCCTGGAGACATACGTCTTCCCTCATCTGGAGCCGGAGGTGCCCTGGGCCTACGCTGCCCTACGAGAACAGTACATCGTCCTGGGCGCCAACCTGACGCCGACCGAGCTGATGGTATGGGGCGAGTGGGTATTGAACACCCTGGCCAAGGTCCTGGCAGAAAAAGGGTTGGTCCCGCAACACCGCCTGCAGATGGGCGATCAGTGTGATACGTAACGCGTTTCTCGGAGGGATAAAGATGCCGAAACAAGAAACTCCGATGGGAAAATACATGTACTGCGTTATCCGTTGTCCGGAAGCCCGCCAGTTCACCACGCTGGGCATCGGCGAACGCGGAGATATCGTCCACACTGTGCACTTCATGGATCTGGCAGCGGCAGTCAGTGACTCGCCCATCATCGAATATGAGAACAGTCGGCGCAACATGATGGCCCACACCCTGGTGCTGGAAGAGGTCATGAGGGAGTTCACCATCCTGCCGGTGCGCTTCGGCACCGTCGCTCCCAGCGCCGAAGCCATTCAGGAAAAGGTGTTGAAGAGACGATTCGGCGAGCTCCAGGGCCTTCTTCAAGGGATGAAAGGCCGGGTGGAGTTGGGGATAAAGGCCTTTTGGTATGAAGGGATCATCTTCCAGGAAATTGTGGAGGAGAACCCAGTCATCCGCCACTTACGCGATAGCCTGACGGGTCGCCGGCCCGAGGAGACCTATTACGAGCGCATTCGCCTGGGAGAGATGATCGAGAGTGCCATGTGGAAGAAACGGGACGAGGATGCCGAGCGGATCCTCGCCTCCCTGCGCCCTCTGGTCTACCAGACCCAGACCAACAAGGCAATCACCGACCGCATGGTCCTTAACGCCGCTTTTCTGGTGGATGAAACGCGTCAGGCAGAGTTCGATGCGGCAGTCCGTCTCTTAGACGAGGAGATGGGGAAGAGGCTCATCTTCAAATACGTCGGCCCCGTCCCCCCGTACAACTTTGTCAACATCGTCGTCCATTGGGAGGAGTGAAGCGATTTCCGATTTCCGATTGCCGATTTGCGATTGCCCATTGCTCAATCGGAAATCGAAAATCTGCAATCGGCAATTGAAAGGGGTTGAGGCATGGGCTTTCTCATTGACTTGTTGACTCTCCCCGTGATGGGCCCCATCAAGGGCGTCGTCTGGATCGCCGAGAAGGTGGCCGAGCAGGCCGAGAAGGAGCTATATGATGAGGACGCCGTGCGCGGTCAACTCATGGAGTTGGAATTGCGCTACGACCTGGGGGAGATCAGCGAGGAGGAATATCTAGCGGCCGAGGAGGCGTTGCTGGCTCGGCTGAAGGTCATCCGAGAACGCCAGGTGGCCGCAAGTAACAAGTAGCAAGTAGCATGTAGCATGTAGCATCTGCTACATGCTACCTGGGAAAGGGGGATACAAGATGACAGGACTAGAGATCGCGCAGCGGGCCAAGGAACAACTGGCCCAGGTCACCGGGCTCAAGCCTGAGACAGTGTCTAAGCTGAACAAGGACGAAGAGGGGTGGCACGTCGCCGTGGACATGCTCGAGATGAAGCGCATCCCCGATACGGGGGACGTGCTGGGTACCTATGAGGTGCTCCTCGATGATGCTGGCAACATGATCCGTTACCAACGCACAAAGCGGATCTATCGCGGCCAGGTGATGGAACAAGAATCGTAGGAAGAGGGCAACTACGCCCATACTGAGAAAACCTTTGTAGAGGGGAGACTCCCGGTGTCTGGCAGACACCGGGAGTCTCCAGGAGGAGGGCAACCATGGCAAAACAAGCACGCGCTTCTGTCCCTGAGGCGATCAGCGCCTCCTTGTTAAGCCTGGGAAGGACCTTGGACGAGCAAGGAAAGGTTCACCAGGCTTTGGCCGTTTACTTGAAACTCATCGAGCACTACCCCAGTAGCCAGGAGGTTCCGATAGCCACTGAAAGGGTACTGGCCATTGTCGAGGAGTTTCGCAAGAAGGAACAGTATCACGTAGCTATGCGGACCTTGGACCGGCTGGAGGCAGCCCGTCAGGGTGAGTGGCAGATCACTCGCTCAGATCACTCGCTAAGGGAGGTGTCACAATGATCAGCGAAGAGCTTGCTGCTGCCATCTCCCGGGCAGCCAGCGCCGCCCTGTTGAGGATCGGGAAGATCTACCAGGATCAGGGGTGGCTCCATCACGCCCTATCCCCTTATCTGAAGATCGTGGCCTACTACCCCGAAAGCGCAGAGGCACCGGCCGCGGTGGACGGGGTGGTCACTATTGCTGGGATCTTTGAAGGGAAGCGGCAATTCTATATGGCTGTTTCGGTGTACGATCGCCTGGAGCGAGCGGCCCGATTCCGATGCTGGAATGGGCACCAGGCATCCCCGGAGGGTGACATCCTATGATAGCCGATGGCTGATGGCCGATGGCCAATTGGCAGATAGCCGATAGCGAATAGCAGTCCCCTGCCATCTGCCATTTGCCATCTGCAATCTGCCAAACAGGGCAAGTGAGGACGAAAAGTGAGGGAAACGGATAGACAGGGTGGCATCCGCTGCCCCATCAATCTCTTCCCCAGGCAGGAAGAAGAGATCGCCCGTCTGACTCAGGCGATCAACCGGGCCCCCACGGCCGCGGAGAAGGCGCCCTGGGCTCAGGCGCTCATCGAGGCGGTAGACGTGCTTTTGGCCTGCGAGAGCTACAACGAGGAAAGCCTGGACTGCCGCTTTTGCCGCAAATTCTCCGAACTGCGCCGCAAGGCAGCCACCCTGGCCGGGAAGGCCGGGCGATTGGATGACCACCGGCGGCGGTCGTAACAAAGGAGGGCGTTATGCCGGAACCACGTATGGAGCACGCTATCCAGGCCACTAACCTGGCAGACATCCTGGAGCGGGTGCTCGATAAGGGTATCATTATCGCCGGGGATATCAGCATCTACCTGGTGGGTGTGGAGTTGCTGAACATCAAGCTGCGCCTGCTGGTGGCCTCAGTGGACAAGGCCATGGAGATGGGCATTAACTGGTGGGAGAGTGATCCTTACCTCTCCTCACGGGCCAACCAATTGGAGAAGGAGAACCGCCTGCTGCGGGAGCGGCTGGACCGGCTGGAAGCCCGACTGGAGGTGGCGGCATGACGAGAGCGAATCTTGAGCAGAGGGGCAGGGGAGCGGGGGGGCGGAGGAGCAGAGGAGTAGGGGAGCACGCCAGCACCTTGGCCCCCCAGCCCCCCAGCTCCCCCGCTCAGGTAGACGTAACCTGTGCCTTTTGTAACGGCACGGGCAAAGACCCCTTTGAGATCATGTCCCCCCTGGCCACCTGCCAGGTCTGCAGTGGGATGGGACGGCATACGCTCCACCAACTAACAGCTCCCTGTGCCTTTTGTCGGGGTACGGGGGTGCACCCCGGCTCCCGTATGACCTGCACTACCTGCATGGGCCTGGGCACGGTGGAGGTACCCGCCGATGCCGTCACCTGTCCTTGCTGCGGTGGCAGTGGCCGGGCTGCTGACTACGTCTGGCCGGACAGTCCCCTGTCCTGTGGCTGTTGCAGGGGCAAAGGAGTCGTGGCTCCAGAGCAGCAGGGTAGCAGAAGGAGTGACCTATGCAGAAAAAGAAAGCGGAGGTGACCTGCGCCTTTTGCCGGGGTACAGGCCGCTCGAGGGTTGCTGTCTGCCCGGTATGCCAGGGAGCGGGGACGATCTCCCTGTCCGCGCCGACCAGGCACTGCGCCTACTGCCGGGGCAGCGGTCTCCAGCAGCGCGGCAGCGCCCTCACCTGCAGCGTCTGCGGCGGCGTCGGCTGGGTGACCGTGGAGGAAGACGCCGTCCTCTGCCCACCCTGTGGCGGGACTGGGGTGGAGCCGGCCGTCCTCGGCGAGAGTCAGCTCCCCTGCCTGACCTGCCGGGGTAAGGGGGCCATCTCGGCCGAGAAGGCCAAGGCCCTGCCGCCAGACAAAAGGCGCCCACGCCGTGGACGGCGCGGCTACGGCTCGGGGAAGGTTACCCTGGAGTACTGATGGCGGAGCACTGAGGGAGGAAGGCTGTGTCTTGGGAAAGAAGGGTCATGGCCCAGTTCGAGGCCTATGTACGCCGGGCAGAGGCGAGGGCAGCCCGAGGGAAGTCCCGGCAGCCCCCTCAAGAAACAGCCGACGAAAAAGACCTGCGCTTGGCTGAGCAACAACGTCGGCTGGAGGAAGAGAAAAACGGGCTGGAGAAGGAATTGGGGGAACTGGAGAGAACGAGCATCATGCGCAAGGCCGACCTCCAGCGCCAGATCGAATGGCATGAGCGCCAGATCGAGGCCGTGAAGCGACAGCGCCGGGAGAATAGAGGCATCGCCACAACTTTGGAATACTGATGGCGTATGGCAGATAGCAGGTAGCAGATGGCGGATAGCAGATGAGCCATCGGCGTCAACCATCAGCCATTGGTTATTTGCCATCTACAGCGGGGTGCCGAGAGATAACAACTGCATGGGTAAGAGCAAAGCACCTGAAAGGATCGAAGTGCTCTGCGCCTTTTGTCGGGGTCGAGGCAAAGACCCCTTCGGTATCCCGTCCCCCCAGTCCCGCTGCCAGGTCTGCGGTGGGACGGGGCGGCACGTCTTTCGCCAGCCCATCGCAGTCTGTGCTTACTGCAGGGGCACGGGGGTGCATCCTTTCTCCCGCCTGACCTGCACTACCTGCCGGGGGATCGGCGTCAACGAGGTGCCCAAGGATGCAACCACCTGTCCTTGCTGCGGCGGCTCGGGACGGGAGGCGGACTACGAATACCCGGATAGCGTCCTCTCCTGCCGCTACTGCCTGGGCAGGGGGGTCGTCTCCATGCGGCTCATCCGGGACGAGCGGCGAGGTAAATGGTGGGGACGCAGATAAATGCAGACAAACCCGAGTTAAGAGGCTATTGGAGATCGGCACGCAAAGCCTTGGGGAGTTATGTCCCCAGTTGAAAGGACAATGATGAGTCGGGCAAATGTGACGGTTGAAGACCGAGCCCTTTCCCTACGGGTGGCAGAAGCTCTGCCCAAAGACGTGGGGCGGGGGCTCGTCCGGCTGGACCCTCAGGACCTGGAACGGCTGGGAATTGACATCGGCGATGTGGTGGAGATTGCCGGTAAGCGGGCCACCGTGGCCCGGGCTATGCCCGCCTACGCTGCTCAGCGGGGCCAGAGCCTGATCCAGATGGACGGCATCCTGCGGGCCAACGCCAGTGCCGCTCTGGATGAGCGGGTGACGGTGTGCCGGGTCGCGGTGCAGCCGGCCCGGACCGTGGTGCTGGCCCCCCTGGAAGGCCTGCGCACCGCGCCAGGAGCGGCCCAGGCCCGCTACCTGGCTCGGCTGCTGGACGGTATCCCCGTGACTCCCGGCGACCAGGTGCGCGTCGATCTCTTTGGCACCCGCGCCCAGACCTTCACCGTGGTCGAGACCGCCCCATCTGGCCCCGTGCTCATCGGCCCTGCCACCGCCATCCGCCTTGCCAGTGAAGGGGCCAGGCAAGAACGAGGCACCATCACCTATGAGGACATCGGCGGGCTACGCCGGGAGATCCGCCGCATCCGAGAGATGATCGAACTGCCCCTGCGCTATCCTGAAGTCTTTGAGCGGCTGGGCATCGACCCGCCCAAAGGGGTGCTCCTCCACGGACCACCTGGTTGTGGCAAGACCCTCATCGCCCGGGCCGTGGCCAACGAGACCAGCGCCTATTTTACCCACGTCAACGGGCCGGAGGTGATCGATAAATGGTACGGGGCCTCTGAAGCGCATCTAAGGAACATTTTTGAAGAAGCCCGCCGCCATGCCCCGGCCATCATTTTCATTGACGAGATTGACGCCATCGCCCCCAAGCGGGAGGAGATGAGCGGCGACCGCCAGGTAGAACGCCGCGTAGTCGCCCAACTCCTGGCCCTGATGGATGGGCTGGAGTCCCGAGGTAACGTCATCGTCATCGCTGCAACCAACATCCCCAACACCCTGGATCCAGCCCTGCGCCGCCCCGGCCGCTTTGACCGGGAGATCGCCATCGGCGTTCCAGACAAAGACGGCCGGCGGGAGATCCTGGAGATCCACAGCCGGGGCATGCCCCTGGCCGCCGACGTAGACCTGGAAAAACTGGCTGCCATCACCCACGGCTTCGTCGGCGCCGATACGGAGGCCCTCTGTCGCGAGGCGGCCATGAGCGCCCTGCGTCGGCTGATGCCCGACATTGATTTTGCTCAGGCCCACATCCCCTACGAGAAGCTCATGGCCCTGGAGGTGACCATGGACGACTTCCTGGCCGCCCTGGCCGAGGTGGAGCCATCTGCCATCCGAGAGGTCTTCACCGAGGTGCCTGAGGTGGGCTGGGACGATATCGGCGGGCTGGAGGAGATCAAGCGCCTGCTGATGGAAACGGTGGAATGGCCCCTCCAACACCGCGACCTCTTTGCCCACGCCCATACCACTCCTCCCAAGGGTATCCTGCTCCATGGCCCGCCGGGGACGGGTAAGACCCTGCTGGCCAAGGCGGTAGCCAAAGAAAGCGAGGTCAACTTCATTGCCGTCAAGGGGCCGCAGCTCTTGACGATGTGGGTCGGCGAGAGCGAGCGCGCCGTCCGCGAGGTGTTCAAGAAGGCCAAACAAGCCTCGCCCTGCATCATATTCTTCGATGAACTGGACGCCCTGACCCCACGTCGGGGAGCTGGGGCCGATTCCCACGTCACCGAGCGGGTGGTCAGCCAGTTCCTGGCCGAGATGGACGGCATCGAAGAACTCAAAGGGGTAGTAGTGCTGGCGGCAACCAACCGCCTGGACATCGTGGACCCGGCCCTCTTGCGCCCTGGTCGCTTTGAGATGCTGGTGGAGCTACCCATGCCTGACCGAGAGGCCCGCCTGGCTATCTTCCGAGTGCACACCCGGGGCAAGCCGCTGGCACCGGACGTGGACCTGACGGAGCTGGCCGAACGCACCGAGGGGATAATGGGGGCTGACATCGAGGGCCTCTGCCGCCAGGCGGCCATGGCGGCCATCCGGGAGTTCCTGAATGAGCAGGGGAGCGGGGGAGCAAGGGAGCAGGGGAGCAAGGGAACGGGGGAGACGAGAACCACGGGAGACGTTTCTCCTCTGCCCCCCAGCCCCTCAGCGCCTCTGCTCACTATCGGCAGGCAGCACTTTGAGCAGGCATTGGCAAATAGGCAGGGGCAAGAATAAAAATGGCTGCAACGTACATCTACGCGATTATCCCTACAGGGGATCAGGCGATCTTTGATGTGGGCGGAGTGGACGACGACCACGACGAGGTCTACTCTATTCCCCATCGCGATCTCGCCGCCGTGGTGAGCGCCAGCCCCTTGGTGGATTACCAGGGTCTGAAGCGGGACCAGGCGGTCCGCTACCTCGTAGCCCACCAGCGCGTCGTCGAGGCGGTGATGCAAGAGTTCGCTGTTCTGCCGGTCAAGTTCGGCACTGTCTTGTCCGACGAGTCCGGGGTGCGCCACCTCCTGGAGCAGGGAGAGTCCGTCTTCAGCGCCGCTCTAGAGAAACTGGCGGGGCAGGTACAGATGGAGGTGGTGGTCCTCTGGAACCTCCAGGAGGTTTTCCAGGAGATCGGCAATGAACTGCGTTCAAACGTTCAAACGTTTAAACTTTCAAACGTTACGGACGCCGAGCGGATCGCCATCGGCCAGATGGTCCAGGCTTCTCTGGCGCAGCGCCGCACCGCTCTGCGAGACCGCCTGTTGCCATCGTTGCAGGAGGTGGCCCTGGATCTGGTGGTCAACCCCCTGATGGACGACAGCATGGTGGCCAATGTGGCATTGCTGGTGGACGAGGCCGGCCGCAGGGCACTGGACCAACGGCTAGAGCTGCTGGACAAAGAGTTCGGAGGCCGGCTCCGCTTCCGCTGCGTGGGCCCCCTGCCGCCCTATAGCTTCGCCACTGTAGAGGTGCAAATACCTTCTTTCCAGGCGGTGGACGAGGCGCGGTGTCTGTTGGGTCTGGGGGAGACAGCTACTCCAGGAGAGATCAAACGGGCCTATCACCGGCTGGCCAGCCAACTGCATCCCGATCACAACCCCAATAGCCCAGAGGCCGAGGCGCGTATGGCTGAACTGACTCAAGCCTACCGGCTCCTCACGGCCTACGCCGAGAATGTCCACCGACCGCCGACCGCCGACCGCCGACGGTTAACTCCAGCGGTCAGCGGTCAGCCGTCAGCGGTCGTCTTCAGCCGGGAGGCGGTGGAGCGAACTCTGCTCATCGCCATCCGCCGGCAGGAGGCGCCGGTTCAGGGAACAAGGGCAATATAGAAGTGGAGACCATCATGCGCCAAGACGATAGCGAGCACGCTTTCTACGTTTATGCCGTAGCCCGGTCCCGGCAGGGTCGGGAGCCTGGCAACCTGCCAACCGAGGGCATCGTTCCGCAGGCCCCGGTCTACACGGTGGCCCACCGGGACCTGCTGGCCGTGGTCAGCCCGGTGTCCCTGGCGGAATTCAGCCCGGAGGCGCTGCAAACCAACCTGCAGGATACGGGCTGGGCCCAGGCTCGGGTATTGGCCCATCAGAGGGTCCTGGCCGGGCTCCTGAATGGCTACGTGCTGATCCCCCTCAAGTTTTGTACCCTCTATACCAGCCAGGAGCGATTGTTCCTACTGCTGGCCCAGCACTACCAGGCCCTGGACAATGCCATGAGGCGACTTTGGGGGGCCACCGAGTGGGGGGTGAAGCTCTTCTGCCACCGCCGGCGGCTGGTGGAATGGGTACAAGAGCGCAGCGAGGCCCTGCGCCCGCAACGTGAGGCGATCGCCCGGGCCTCGGCAGGGGCCGGCTATTTCCTGCGCAAGAAACTGGAGCAGACGGCGCAGGAAGAGGCGGGGCAGGTGGTGGACGCCTGTGTCCGAGCCAGCCACGCACGCCTGAGCCTCTGTGCCCGGGAGTCGGTCCCCAACCCGGTGCAGTCACCAGCAGTGCACGGACGCAAGGCCGAGATGGTCCTCAACGGAGCCTATCTGGTGGACGATGGCAACCTGGAGGCCTTTCGGACGGCCCTGGCGACCCTGGGGGAGACCTACGCTGCCCAGGGGTTCGAGTACGAACTGACCGGCCCCTGGCCCCCGTATAACTTCGCTGCCCTGCAACTGGAGGAGGCAGCCCATGAGCCGGCACCAGGATGAGCAGGATATCGCCCTGGTAGAGCTCCTGGACCGCGCCCTGGATAAAGGGGTGGTCCTCTGGGGCGACATCACCCTCTCCGTGGCCAACGTAGACCTGGTCTATGTCGGCCTTAAGGTGTTGCTGAGTTCGGTAGAAACAGTCGAACGGATGCGGAAAGCCGCCGCACAAGCGGCGGTTGAGGCGATGACCCAATGAGCAGCCTATACCTGTACGCCATCACCGACCAGCCAGAAACACCTGTACCCGCAGGCCCACCGGTCACACCGGGGGTTAGGGGGGCCTCGGCCCCCCTTGTGTCACCGGGGGTTAGGGGGGCGCCAGCCCCTACCCACTCGGAGACTCCCGGTGTCTGCCAGACACCGGGAGTCTTGACGGGTCTGGAGGGCGCCTCCCTCATCGGCCTCGCCTACCAGGATATTGGGGCCGTGGTGAGTCCCCTCACCACGGGCGAGGCCCCACTGACGGAGGACAACCTGTGGCAGCATGAGGCGGTTGTGGAGGCCCTTATGGCAAGCCGCACTGTCCTGCCTATGCGTTTTGGCACCGTGCTCGCCAATGAAGCCGCCGTCCAGTCTGCCCTAGCGGCGCGCTATGCCGACTTTGTGACCAGCCTGAAGCGAGTCCACGGCCGGGTGGAGCTGGGGCTGTGGGTGCTATGGGACGACCGCAGACCGCAGACCGCAGACCGCCGAGGTGTTTTCCGCGGTCGGCGGTCGGCCGTCAGCGGTCGTGCCTACCTGCTGGCTCGACTGGAGGAAGATCGTCAGGCCCGGGCCCGGCGACTGTGGGCGGAGGCGTTGGTCGCGCCGCTTCACACCCCCCTGGCTCGCCTGGCGACGGAGAGCACCCGGCAGGTGCTGGCCGCGCCTCGCTCGCTGCTCAAAGCCGCCTACCTGATAGATCGAGACCGGGTAGCGGCCTTCCGGCGGGAGGTGGAAGCCCTCAGCGCCGCCAACCCGACGCTGCGCTTTTTTTGCACGGGCCCCTGGCCGGCGTATAGTTTTATGACGACAGGCATACCGGCGACGGACGGGGAAGAGAGAAAAGATGGCCGTGCCTGATGCAGAGTGCCGGGTGAGGGAAAAACTGTTGTGTGATCCGGGCGACCTGGAGGCCTTCTCTGCCGAGCTAAAGCAGGCCGAAAGCGCCCTACCCTGCCGGGTCAACGTCGACCCTCAAAATGTGGAACGTGGGCTGGCCCAACTCGTCTTGACCCTGATCGAGCTCCTGCGCCAGCTCATGGAGCACCAGGCTATCCGGCGCATCGAGGGCGGCTCCTTGAGCGAGGAAGAGATCGAACGGCTGGGACAGACCTTCATGAAGCTTGACATGCGCATGGAGGAACTAAAACAGATCTTCGGTCTGGAAGACGAAGACCTGAACCTCAACCTGGGTCCCCTGGGCAACCTGCTGTGACCGCGTTGTAATGACTTTCCTGAAAAAAGCCTCCCCTCACCGCCGAGCCCCGATACTTTGATTCTGTGCGATGTATCGGGGCAGGGAGCACGGAGCTCCTATCTGCTATCTGGTTAAGACTCCCGGTGTCTGCCAGACACCGGGAGTCTCCCCTGCCCTGATACTTTGATTCTGTGTAATGTATCGGGGCTTTGCGTCTTTGCGGTGAGACCGCGCTATGGGAAATGTAACATTGTCGAGCTAAGCTGGTGTTATAAACTCCTACCCGCAGAAGGCAGTTATCTTAGGCCTGCTTCTGAACACCAATTGCTAAACGGCCGGGGACTATTTTCCCCTGGATGACCGGGTGGCTGGCGCCAGTGCAGCCGGGCAGGTTACTGGGGCGGCCTCGAACCGTCTCGTAGGCCAAGGCCGCGAAGGCTATGGCCTCCTTGGCCCGGCCGGGGATGCCGAAATCCTCGTGGCGCAGGAGACGCGTCAAAGGGAGACGTTGGGCCAACGAGCGGACCAGGATCGGGTTATGGCTCCCTCCACCGCCTAAGATAACCTCATCTATAGAGAAAGGTATGAAGTCCCTATACGCCCGGGCAATGCTCTCCACCGTAAGGGCAGTCAGGGTCGCCACGACGTCGACGGCTCCAAGCCCCAGTTCCTGACCTCTTGTCCAGACCTTTTCACCGAAATGCACCCCGAACTCCTCCCGCCCCGTGGTCTTGGGCGGGCCCTTTTGCAGATAGGGATGGGCCAGCAACTCCTCCAACAGCGCCCCACTAACCTGGCCGGTGGCGGCCAAGACACCGTCCCGATCGTAGCGCCAGCGCCCGCCGGTGGCGCGGGAGGCGGCGTAGTCGATGAGCATAACCCCCGGCCCGGTGTCGAAGGCGAAGGGCTGGCCACCGCTCTGCCGTGAGGGCAAAACCGTCACGTTGGCGATGCCGCCGATGTTCTGCACCGTCCGGTTCAGGCTCTCCTGGGTGAAAAGCAGATGGTCCAGGTAGCTGACCAAAGGAGCGCCCTGGCCGCCGGCGGCCACGTCGCGGGTGCGGAAGTCGGCCACGGTGGTTATGCCGGTGCGTTCGACAATGACGCCGGGCTCCCCGATCTGAAGAGTGGACCTTACCGGCGAGTCCTCGTCCACCGCATGCCAGATGGTCTGCCCGTGGGAACCGATGAGGTCCACCTCCTCCGGCGAGAGGCCCGCTGCTGCCACCACCTCCAGGGCGGCTCGAGCCAGGAGCTCACCCAACAGAAAATTCATCTGGCAGATCTGGTCCACGGCTCCCCTCTTGGGCGAGAACAGGCGGAAAATCCGCCGGCGCACTTCGTCGCTGTACGGCTCGTGGACATAGGCCAGCAGCCGGAAATCGCCAACGCCCTCTGAAATGTCCACCAGCACGGCATCGATGCCGTCGGCCGAGGTGCCGGACATGAGGCCGATCACCTTCATCGCGACACCGCCTCGTGTACTTTTTGACGGACCATAAGCATCTCTTGGGCGTTGTGCCGGCCATAGTAGACCCGGTTGGTGAGCAAGGCCACCACCAGCTCTCGCTGGGGTTCAATCCAGAGTGACGTCCCGGTGAAGCCGGTATGGCCATAGGAATGGGGGCAGAAGTAACGTCCACAGGATGAGCCCTCCAGCGAACGCAGCATCCAGCCCAGGCCTCGCCGTTCGTCGTGGGAGGCCACCTGCTCCCGCACCATCTCGCTCACCGTCCCACCTCTCAACAATCGCACTGGGCCTAATTTGCCACCCTCCAGGTAAAGCTGCCCCAGGGCTGCCACCTCTCGGGCGGTGGAGAAGAGCCCGGCGTGGCCGCTGATCCCACCCATAGCCGCAGCGTTCTCGTCGTGCACCTCGCCACGCAAGCGGCGCTGGCGCCAGGCACAGAACTCCGTGGGGGCCACCCGGGGCAATAGGGCCTCCGGCGGGTTATAGGTCGTCTCGTTGAGGCCCAGAGGCTCTAAGACCGCCTCACGCACGAAAACCGGGAGCAGCTCGCCGCTCAGTTCCTCCATGGCCAGGCCCAGGAGGATCAGGCCCAGGTCGCTGTAGAGCACCCGCGTGCCCACAGGGTAAGAAAAATAAGTCCCCACCACCGCGGCGACGACAGCCTCCCGCGTGCCCAGGTCGTAAAGCCGTCGCCAGGCCGGCAGGCCTGAGGAGTGGGTCAGGAGGTGCCAGAAGGTGACCTGGCCCGCATCCGCCGGCCGGTTGGTGGGCGGCACCACCTGAACCATCTCGCCCGGCTGCAGCGGGTCGTCATAGGCCTGGATAGGTCGCAGGCCAATGAAATCCGGGATCACTGTGCTGACCGGCTGATCCAGCCGCACTCGACCCTCTTCCACCAGGGTCATGAAGGCCGTGGTGACGAAAAGCTTGGTCAGCGAGGCCAGGTCGAAGATGCTATCTGGTCGAGCGATCTCCTGTCTATCCTCCGGGTCCAACCAGCCGTAGGCCCGATGAAATACCACCTGCCCCCGAGAAGCCACTATACAGGCCGCCGCCGGGAAGACCGTGCCCGTAGCCTGAGCCAGGGTTGATTCCAACTCGCTCTGTTGTCCCGGCGATAGGCCCAGGGCCTGTGGATCAGAGGCCCGAGGGAGCAGGATCGACAAGTGCCTTTCCTTTGAAACCATAGATACCACCATAGACCAAGCTAGAGTGGCTCCACGCGCAGCCGCACCACGAGCGGGTTATGGTCGGAGGCTCTAGCTTCATCATGAACTACCCAGGCGTTCTGGACCTGGAGGCCCGGGCCCACCAGGATGTAGTCAATGGCGCCCCCACCCTCACCCTCCCCGT
>DYIS01000032.1 GCA_020723545.1 Ktedonobacter racemifer | reverse complement strand
CGGGCCCAGCGGCAAGGGCCTCCAGACAGCCGTGGTTGCCGCACCGGCAGCGGGGGCCGTCCTCGTCCACTGTCGTGTGGCCGATCTCGCCGGCAAGCCCACCGCTCCCGCGATACAGCTTTCCGCGGATGACTATGCCGGCCCCGATGCCGACCCCCACGTTCAGGCAGATGACATTCTGGAAGCCACGGCCCGCGCCACACCAGCTCTCCCCCAGGGCCATGGCATTGGCGTTGTTCTCCACCCAGGTGGGAAGGCCCATGGCCTGTTCCACCGGATCAGCAATGGCAATGTCCTGCCATCCCAGGTTGGCAGAATAGATGATCCTACCTGTCCGTGGATCGGCCAGGCCAGGGGTCGCTATCCCGATGCCGCGGAGAGCGTGGCGTTCCACGCCGGCCTCCAGGATCACCTGTTTCAAGGAGGCGACTATCCTGGCGATGACCCCGGCAGGTCCCTCCCCCACCGCCAATTCGGACGCGACACGAGCCAGAACGTTGCCGTCCAGATCGGCCAGGACAGTGATCATTTTGCCCAGGCCACCGATGTCTACGCCCAGCACGAAGAACGCCGTGGGGTTGAACTCAAATAGCGCCGGCCGACGACCGCCGGTAGAGGAGCCAATGCCCTGTGGTCTGAGGAGATCCATCTTCACCAGTTCATCGACGATGGTGAAGGACGTGGCCGGAGTGAGTTTAATGACGCGGGAGATGTCGGTGCGCGATATTGGTCCACGCTGGCGCACCACGTCCAGGACGGCCAAGCGGTTGATCTGGCGGAGGAAGCGGAGGTCAGCGGTCAGAAAGGCATCGGTCTCTTGATACATCGACTTTCTCTGGAATCTATATTAAGTAGAGGCTTCCAGGTCGAATTACATTATAATTTTACTGCAAAACGGCTGTATTGTCAATAGTTACCGGCAAGTTCTTCTGGATTCAATAAGAAGTCTGGGAGAACTGTAGGGCTATAACAAGACAACGGCGGTCATCCGGTTTCTGGGGGACGCCCGCCGTTGTCTTAGTCTGTCGCCTATTGGCAAGCCGGGATGAGCACCATGGTACATGATGTGTACCACGGCGATGATTCCAGCTCCACCATCTACAGGGTAGCGAAGGCGGCCCTGGCTGATTCAATGGCTAGCTGGATATCGGCGTCCTGGTGAACAGTGGAGATAAACGCTGATTCAAACTGAGATGGCGGGAAGTACAGGCCTCGGTCCAGCAGGGCGTGGAAAAAGGGGGCGTATCGCGCGGTAATCGCGGATTTCGCGGTGGCGAAATCAACCACCGGTTTCTCGGCAAAGAACACCGTCAGCATCTAGCCCAGGCGATTCACCTGGACCGGCATCCCTGCCGCCTCGGCTGCACGCCTCAAGCCGCTCGCCAGCTCTTGCCCTTGCCGGTCCAGTCCTTCATAGACCCCGGGCTGGCGCAGGACCTTCAAGGTTTCAATGCCCGCGGTCATGGCCAAGGGGTTCCCCGCCAGGGTGCCGGCCTGATAGACCGGGCCCATGGGAGCCACCATCTCCATGATCTCACGCCTCCCACCGTAAGCCCCCACTGGCAGCCCGCCGCCGATGATCTTTCCCAGGCACGTCAGGTCGGGCCTGAGGCCATATAGCCCCTGGGCACCACCGTAGGCCACCCGGAACCCGGTGATCACTTCATCGAAGATGAGGAGCGCGCCGTGCCTGGTGGTGATCTCGCGCAGCCCAGCCAGGTAACCCTCCCTTGGCAGTACCACGCCCATGTTCCCCGGGACCGGCTCCACGATCACGCCGGCGATCTCGTGAGGAAAGGCCTGAAACAGAGACTCCACGGCCGGCAAGTCGTTGTAAGGCGCGAGCAAGGTGTCCTGAGCGGCGCTGCCGGTCACCCCGGGGGAATCGGGCAAGCTTAGGGTGGCCGCGCCAGAGCCGGCCCTGGCTAACAGGACATCGGCATGGCCATGGTAGCCGCCTTCCATCTTTATGATTTTGTCGCGGCGGGCATAGGCTCGGGCCAGGCGCAGCGCGGACATGGTGGCCTCGGTGCCGGAGTTGACGAAGCGAACCATCTCCATCGACGGCATGGCCTGGACCACCATCTCGGCCAGTTCGGTTTCGTAGGCCGTGGGCGCGCCGAAACTGGTGCCTCGCGTCACCGCCTGCCGGAGAGCGGCAACCAAGCGCGGGTGTGCATGTCCCAGGATGAGAGGCCCCCAGGAACACACAAAATCGATGTAGCGGTTTCCGTCCACATCGTACAGATACGGGCCTTCGCCCCGCTCGATGAAGCGGGGCTGCCCTCCAACGGCTTTGAACGCTCGCACCGGGCTGTTCACGCCGCCGGGCATTACCTTTTGGGCAGCCGCGTACAAATGAGATGACTTGTCTGTTCGCACCACCGACCCCACCTCAGCCCTCCAGAAGCCAGCCGGCGACGTCCTTGGCGTGATAGGAGATGATGATGTCTGCCCCGGCCCGTTTGATCCCGGTCAAGATCTCCAGGGCGACCCGTCTGCCATCGATCCAGCCGTTCCGGGCGGCCGCCTGAACCATGGAGTACTCGCCGCTCACATTGTATGCCGCCACCGGCCGGCGAAATGTCTCTTTGACCTTGGAGATGACGTCCAGATAGGCCAGGGCGGGCTTTACCATGACGATATCCGCGCCCTCAGCGATGTCAAGCTCCACCTCTCGCAAGGCCTCCCTGACATTCGGCGGGTCCATCTGGTAGCCCTTTCTATCGCCGAATTGCGGCACCGAGCCCGCCGCCTCTCTAAACGGGCCGTAAAAAGCCGAGGCGTACTTCGCGGAATAGGCCATGATCGGCAGGTGCGAATAGCCCTCAGCGTCCAGGGCCCGGCGAATAGCAGCCACGCGCCCGTCCATCATGTCGCTGGGGGCGACCATATTGGCACCGGCCTCGGCGTGGCTGAGGGCAGTACTGGCCAGAAGCTCCAGGGTGGGATCATTGAGCACGTCGCCCCCGCCCTTCACATCCACAATCCCACAGTGACCGTGGTCCGTGTACTCGCAAAGACAAACGTCGGTGACCACCACCATTTCCGGCACTGCCTGCTTTATGGCCCTCACCGCCTCCTGGACGATACCGTGACGGTCATAGGCCCCGCTGCCCATCTCATCCTTGTGGGCCGGGATGCCGAACAACAGCACCGCCGGGATTTGCCGCCGGGCGAGCTCTTGCACTTCGGGAACAAGCATGTCCAGGGACCACCGGAAATTGTCCGGCAGGGAACCTATCTCCTCTTTGACGCCGTGACCATGGGTGACAAACAGGGGATAAATGAAGTCTTCGATGGCCAGATGCGTCTCCCTCACCATCCGGCGCAGAGGCTCGCTACGCCGCAGTCGGCGCATTCGTACCACTGGAAATCCCGTACCCATCATTCCTCCTTGGCTCTCCACGCGGCATGGCCTGGCTTAACGCCTGGACCAGCCCCTCCATGGTGTGTTCCGACGCTATCACGTCCACCCGAATGCCCAGCTCCCTGGCGGTCTGGGCGGTGACCGGACCGATGCAAGCCACTATGGTTCGGGCCAAATGCTCGGCTGCGCTGGGTCCTTCAGGTTCTTTACTAGTTAAAGAAATCACCAGGCTTTTCACTGCCGAAGGGCTGGCGAGGGCGACCGCGTCCACGTCTCCAGCCCTGAATAGCGCCGGCAAATCGACGGCTGGGGCCTTTGCCGGGCGGGTGCGGTAGGCGACCACCTCGTCCACCTGGGCGCCACCTGCCCTCAGATCCTCTGCCAACTGGTTGGAGGCGATGTCTGCCCGGGGGAGCAAGACTCGCCGCCCTTCCAGGATGCCCAATCCCTCCGGTATGGCTCCGGTCAGGTATTCCACGGGCACGAAATCCGCCCGCAAGCCGACGCGCTCCAGCGCTGCCCCGGTGGCGGGGCCCACGGCGCAGATCTTGGCCCGGCCGAAAGCCCGAGCATCCTTCCCCAGGGCACGCAATCGTGAACTGAATGAGCTTACACCGTTGCCGCTGGTGAAGATAACCCAGTCGTAGGCGTCTAACCGGGCGATGGCCGCGTCCAGGGGCCCGTAGTCCTGGGGAGGCACGATCTCGATGGTGGGTATAGGTACAGGCTCCGCGCCCTCCCTGGCCAAGAGATCAGAAAGCCCTGGGGCTTGCTCCCTGGCCCTTGTAACCAGGACACGCCGGCCAAACAGGGGTTTATCCTCGAACCACCTCAGCGGACCCCGCAAGGACACCACCGGCCCTACCACGACGACGGCCGGAGGCTTGAGCCCCCTGGCTTTTGCCAGGATATCGCCCAGGGTGCCAGTGATAGTCTCCTGCCGGGCCGTGGTCCCACCACGGATCACGGCGATGGGGGTTTCTGGGCTTTTGCCGAATTCCAGGAGTTTGCCAACGATAGCCTCCAGGTTTTCCAGCCCCATCAGCACCACCAGGGTATCGGCAGACCTGGCGATGTTATCCCATTGGACCTGTTTTTCCTCCTTGGCGGCGTCTTCATGGCCAGTCACCACCAGGAAAGAAGCGGCGAGGCCCCGGTGGGTCACCGGGATCCCGGCATAGGCGGGGACAGCCAGGGCGGAGCTAACCCCTGGGACGATCTCGAAGGGAATGCCGGCCTGGGCCAATGCCATGGCCTCTTCCCCTCCCCGACCGAAAAGGAGTGGATCGCCACCCTTCAAACGGACGACGACATGGCCCTCCCGGGCTTTATCCACCAGGAGTTGGTTTATGTCCCGCTGGCCCATGGCATGAGCGCCGGAGGCCTTGCCAACGTAGATGAGCTCGGCCTCCGCCCGGGCATAGTTCAAGAGCCGAGGCGGGATCAGACGGTCAAGGACCACCACATCGGCCCGCCGCAGACACTCCACCCCTTTCAGGGTGAACAACCCCGGGTCCCCGGGCCCGGCGCCAACTAGGTAGACTATGCCCTTTTTCGCCACTTCACGCCCGTTTCTTTACTAGTTAAGAAAGCCCCGGCCCAAAAGCCTTTGGGATAGGTCGCGTCCGATCTGCTCCGCCAGTTCAGCCGGGCCACGCAGCTCGCCGCGGTGCATCTGCCGGCCATCTGAGCTGGCTACCAGCCCCCGCAACCAAAGCTGGCCCTCGTCTATTACCCCATAGGCGGCTACCGGGACCCGACAGCCGCCGCCCAGCGCATCCAGAAAAGACCGCTCCGCCATGGTAGCCGAAGCGGTGGGAGGATGGCTCGGGACTTCGGCCAGGGAACCGGCCAGCCTATCACCCTGGCGGACCTCCACCGCCAGCGCGCCCTGGCCTGGCGCCGGCAGCATGACCTGGAAAGGCAGATACTCAGCGACGCGCTGCAGAAGCCCAAGTCTTTTGAGCCCGGCCACCGCCACCACGATGCCATCGTAGGCCGTAGTCTCTGCTTTGCCGAGGCGAGTTGGTAGATTCCCTCGAACGTCCACTATCTGCAGGTCGGGCCGATAGGCTAAAAGCTGCGCGGCCCGGCGCGCACTGCTGGTCCCCACCCGCGACCCGCCGGGCAACTCTGCCAGCACCTTCTCCCATCGAGAGACCAGCGCATCGCGCGGGTCTTCCCGCTCCGCCACGGCCCCCAGGGCCAGACCCTCAGGAAGCCGGGTCGGCAGGTCTTTGAGGCTGTGCATGGCCAGATCAATCTCCCCCTGCAGCAAAGCCTCCTCGATCTGGCGCACGAAAACCCCTCTGCCGCCCATCCTCGACAGGGGACTGGCCTGATCGGCATCGCCTTGAGTCTTGATCACCTTGACCGTGAAGTCGATGCCCGGATAGGACCGGCGTAGCGCTCCCAACATCCAGTTGGCCTGCCAAAGGGCTGCCGATGATCATCGGTCTTTTGGCCAAAGCACCAACATCTCCTCGATTTGGCATCGGGCTGTCACCGCCTGGCCACGCCTGATGAGCTCCAAAATGTCCGAATCCAGCACGGATTGCCAGAACCTCTCGCGACCGGCAGCATCGGGGATGGAATCCTTGACCCTGGGGCGCAGGGCACCCAAAAGGTCCGCCAGGACGCCGTACTCCGGCCCTACCAGGGTTTCCAGCTCCCGGCGCAGGCGGGCGACCAGCGCCGGGCTCTTCCCACCTGAGGAAATGGCTATGGTCAGGTCACCACGATGCAACGTGGCCGGGACCACAAAGTTGCAGAGCTCAGGGTGATCCACGGCGTTGATCAAGAGGCCTTTTTCACGCGCTTCGGAGGCTACCCGAGCATTGACCCCCGGTTCATCTGTGGCAGAGATAACCAGAAAGAAGCCGTCCAGGTCACCAGGCCGGTAAGGACGTTCTTCCCAGTGAACGCCGCCCTGTACTGCTCGCCTCTTTATCCCCGCGGTGACTGCGGGGGCAATCACAGTGACCGCTGCCCCGCAGTCCAAGAGCGCCTGCACCTTGCGCTGGGCCACTGCCCCACCGCCCACGACCAGGCATCGCTTGCCAGCTAAGTCCAGCGCCACCGGGTAGAATCTCGCGCTCATGGACACTATTATACCACAGTTAAATCGAGCGGTTCCTTCAGGCGGGTGATGGGGCCATGCAGGATCTTTTTGACTATCGCTTTGCTCAGGGCATCTACGGCCTGACATTGCCCCTCGGACAGAGGGCCCATCTTTTTCAGGGCCTTTGCCACCTCGGCCTGGTGGATCACCTCAGCCTGGCGACACAAGGCCCTGATCGTTGGAACACCCCGGAGAGATGCCAGCCAGCGCATGAAATCGCTGGCCTCAAGGGCGACCATTTGGCTGACCTTATCGGCCTCCCGCTGGCGATGACGCAACGCGGCGTCGCAAACGCCTTGCAGGTCGTCGATATCGTATAGCCGAACGCCTTCCAATGTCACCACGGCCGGATCCACATCCCTGGGCACGGCTATGTCAATGAAAACCAGGGGACGCCAGTCCCGCCTGGACATGGCCTCTTCCACCATGGGCAGGCGGATCACCAGGTGGGGAGCAGCGCTGGAACTGATGACGATGTCCGCCATAGCCAGGGCCTCGGCCAGCCGGTCGAAGCGAATAGCGGCGGCGCCGAGCTCCTGAGCCAGGTGGGCGGCTCGTTCGTAGGTGCGGTTGGTTACCAAAATAGAGCCCAGATCATTTGCCGATAAGGTCCGGGCTACGGCCTCGGCCATTTTCCCCGCGCCCACTATCAGCACACGCCGGGGCTTGGACCCAACGAAAGCGCTTTTGGCCAGTTCGACGGCAGCATAGCCGACCGAAAGGGCCTGGCGGCTGATGCCGGTCTGGGTACGGGCCGCCTTCCCAACCGAGATGGCTCTCTGAAAAAGCCTGGAAAGCACCGGGCCAACAAAACCCTGAGCTGACTCCAGGGCGGCGTTGACCTGGCCCAGGATTTGAGGCTCCCCCAACAACATGGAATCCAGCCCCGCCGCCACGGCGAACAGGTGCCTCACTGCTGCCGCCTGAGCGTGCACGTAAAGCTGGTCCAGCAAGCCAGCGGGCAAGCCTGGCCGAGCCTGGCCCAAGAAATCTCGGATTATCGCCTCGGCCTGAGCATTGTTGGAGGAGGCGGCATAGACCTCCAGGCGATTGCAGGTAGAAAGCAAAGCGGCCTCGGGCAATCGGTCGGTCAGCCACCTCAGGGCCGCCGGGATTTCGCCTGGACTAAAAGCCAGGCGTTCCCGCGCCTCAACCGGCGCCACCTTGTGGTTGATGCCAACGACGATGATCTCCCACGCCACTTCCGGCTCTAATGGCAGACCAAATTTCTTTACTAAAGAAGCATCTACGCTGACCTGCACGCTCATGGCACAAACCCTCCCGCGGCGACTCCGCCAGCAGCGAGACCTATCGCCCACCTCGGGCCAGCCTCACGAAATCGGCCGCCCACTGGGGTGTTCCCAGGGCGTGAAGGTGGGTGTAGGCCGCCAATACATTCTTGTATACCAGGCCATCATGTCTCCCGTCCAACCCCCAGCCCCGGGTCACCCGGTAGGCGAAGGCGGGGGACTCCAATCTGATTACCCACGAATTGTGGAACTCGTGGCCCTGCAGGATGGTCCCGGTGGGGAAGAGAGGATTGTCACCCATGACCTCAAGGCCCACATAGCCGTGGCCCTGGGGCCTGGCCGTGATCTCGACGTCGCATGGCAGGATACCCACCATCTCGCCGCTCTGCCCCTGCCAGGTGATGCGCCGTGCCAGGTACATCAGCCCGCCACACTCGGCATAGACCGGCAGGCCGTCCTCGACGGCCGCTTTGATCTCCATCCGCAGGCTGCGGTTCGCCTCCAGTTCCTTCAGGAAGGCTTCGGGGAACCCGCCGCCGACATAAAGGCCATGCACCGGCGGTAGGCGCGGATCGTTCAGAGCATCGACTATCACAACCTCTGCTCCCGCCGCCTCTAGTGCCTCCAGGTTCTCGGGATAGTAAAAGGAGAAGGCCCGGTCCCTGACCAGGCCAATTTTGATTCTTGATTTTAGATTTGCGATTCGCCTCTCCCCCACCGCGTCTCCGTATCTCCGCGTCTCCCCCTCTCTCCCCCCTACTCCGGCAATGGCCAGTATCCGACCAAGGTCAAAATGCTGCTCTACAGCCTGGCGGGCGGCAGCGATGGCGGGTACCAGCGCTTCGTTCTCCCCCTGGGGCACCAAGCCCAGGTGGCGCTTGGGGATAGTAAGGGGTTCGCTACGGGGGAAGATGCCCACCACGGGGAGGCCACAGTAGAGCTCAGTGGCCTTGGTGAGCATCGTCCGGTGACGCTCCCCAGCCACATTGTTCAGGATAACCCCGGCGAGGGGGGTCTCGGGCTCGAAGTGCTGGTAGCCCTGGATCAGGGCGGCGACGCTGCGGGTGATGCGGGTGGCATTCACCACCAAAAGGATGGGGGCCTGGAGCCAGCGGGCCACGTGGGCCGTGCTGCCGCTCCCTTCCAGGTCCAGGCCATCGTACAGCCCCATGGCCCCCTCGATGACGGCGATGTCGGCCCCAACGCACCCCCGCTCAAAGGCCGCCACCACCGTTTCCTGGCCCATCAGGTAGGGGTCCAGGTTGCGGCAGGGGCGGCCACTAGCTCCCGTGAGCCAGGAGGGATCGATGTAGTCCGGGCCTTTCTTGAAAGCCTGCACCTCGAGCCCTCGCGCTGCCAGGGCGGCGCACAGCTCCACCGCCACCGTGGTCTTGCCGGAGCGACCCTGAGGAGCGGCGATGACCAGGCGGGGCGGAAACGATGGAAGAGATGGAAAAGGAGGGCGGCAGGGAGAATCCGCGCCCTCCCCTCTTTCCCTGGTTTCTTCTTGGCCCATCAGATCTCCTGGAGGGCGATGGCGCCATGGGGACAGGTGGTGACGCAGGCCTCGCAGCCCAGGCATTCGGCCACGGCACCGCTGACCACCGCCTTGCCATCCACCACGCTCAGGATGGCGGCCGGGCAGGCCTCCACGCAGTCGCCGTCGCCCTGGCATTTCTCCGAGTCAATGGTGATAATGTACATGAGACTTCTCTCCCGACTCCTTTCTTATCAATTCCCTGTGGGCTAGGCTGCCCCAGCCACCCGCGGCTGGGGCGTGCGCCGTCGCAAGAAGGCCTTCGTCAGCTCCGCCGCAATGGAGGCCAGGAACATGAATGGCGATATCGCCAACCAATCACCCCATCCCAGGGGCACGGTATCGAACAAGGGTTGCAGTATCGGCACGTACATGACCAAAAGCAGGAGAATAAATGAGCTTCCGGTCGCCAGGATCATCCAGGGATTGGAAAAGACACCGATGGAGAAGACGGAGTGGTACTCCGAGCGCGAGGTGAAGGCCCGAAGGAGCTCCGACATGATCAGGGTGGCGAAGGCCACCGTCTGGGCCCCCGCCAGGTTGCCGGGGAAGCGGCCGAGCCCCCAGACGAAGGCAGCCAGCACCGCAGCGGTCATGACGATGCCCTGGACGACGATGCCGATCTGCATCTCCCGGTTGACCACTGGCTCGCCGGTGGGCCGGGGCGGGTGCTTCATGATATCCGGGTCACCCTTCTCCAGGCCCAGGGCCAGGGCCGGCGCCCCGTCGGTGACCAGGTTAAGCCAGAGGAGTTGGATGGGCCGCAGGGGGATGGGCAGCCCGCCCAGCATAGAGAGGAAGATGATCAGGATCTCCCCCACGTTGCAAGAGATCAGGTAGAAGACGAACTTGCGGATGTTGGAATAGATGATCCGGCCTTCCTCGATGGCGGCGATGATGGAGGCGTAGTTGTCGTCGGTGAGGACCATGTCGGCGGTTTCCTTGGTGACGTCGGTGCCGGTGATGCCCATGGCCACGCCGATGCTGGCCCGCTTCAGGGCCGGGGCATCGTTCACCCCGTCGCCGGTCATGGCCACCACGTGGCCCCGGGCCTTGAAGGCGTCCACGATCCGGACCTTGTGTTGGGGCGAGACCCGGGCATAGGCATCTATTCCATCCACGATGCGGGCAAATTCCTCATCGCTGATCTTGTCCAGCTCCGCCCCGGTGATCACCCGCCCGCCGGGGGAGAGGAGGCCGATCTCCCGGGCGATGGCGATGGCCGTGTCCTTATAGTCGCCGGTGACCATGACGCTCTTCATCCCGGCCCCCTGGGCCAGTTGCACGGCAGGCTTGACCTCCGGCCGGGCCGGGTCAATCATCCCCAGGAGCCCCACGAAGACCAGTTCCCGCTCCACAACCTCCGGGGTGCAGCGCTCGGGAACCTCTGGCAGGGGCCGGTAGGCTACCCCTAGCACCCGCAAAGCCTCCCTGGCCATGGACTCGTTCGCGGCCAGGATCTCCTCCTTCTGCGCCTGGCTCAGAGGCTCCACCTGGCCATCCTGGACGATGCCGTCGCAGAGCTCCAGGACGACGTCCGGTGCCCCTTTGACGAAGGCGATGTAGGGAGAGGGGTAAACGGGCGAGCAAGCAAACAACGGCTCCGCTGTCCTGGCTATCTGTTTCCCTGTCTCCCTATTCACCTGATGGATCGTCGTCATCCGCTTCCGCTCGGAATCGAAGGGGACCTCGGCCACCCGGGGGCAGGCCTGCTCCGTCTCTTCCTTCCGGAGGCCAGCCTTGGTGGCGGCCACCACCAGGGCCCCCTCGGTGGGATCGCCAACTATGCGCCAGGTGGCCTCGCCGCTGGACGTGACGCCGCTCTCCTCCAGCCAGGCGTCGTTGCAGAGCAGGGCCCCCTGCAAGAGGATGGCAGTGCTGCCTTCACGGAGGGGATCAAAGGCCTCCTGGCTCCGCCAGAACTCGCCCCGGGGGGTATACCCCTCCCCCGTGACCTGGAAGAAACGACCGCCGGCCCAGCCCCGGGCCACGGTCATCTGGTTCTGGGTGAGGGTTCCAGTCTTATCCGAGCAAACCACCGTGGCGCAGCCCAGGGTCTCCACCGCCGGGAGCTTGCGAATGAGGGCGTGACGGCGCACCATCCGCTGCATCCCCAGGGCCAGGCAGATGGTCACCACTGCTGGCAGCCCTTCGGGCACGGCGGCGATGGCCAGGCTCACCGCCGTCATGAACAACTCGACGATGTCGTGCTGGTGGGTGGCCAGATAGGCCATGAGCCCCTGGGTCAGGGCGGTGGCCGGCGCGGTATCCCGCACGATCCCCACCAGGAAGATCACGCCGCAGACGGACAGGGCGGCCGTGCCCAGCCACTTGCCCAGTTGATCCAGCTTCACCTGCAAGGGGGTGGGCTCTTCCTCGTAGGACTGGATCATCCCGGCGATGAGGCCGATCTGGGTATGCATGCCGGTGGCCACCACCAGCCCCTTGCCTCGCCCGTAGGTGACCACGGTGCTCATGAAGGCGCTGTTCTTGCGGTCGCCCAGGGGGATCTCGCTGTCCAACACCACCTGGGCGTTCTTCTCCACAGGCACCGATTCCCCGGTCAGGGAGGCCTCCTCGACCTTGAGGTTAATGCTCTCGATGAGGCGCATATCGGCCGGGACGTAGTTGCCGGCCTCCAGGAGGACGATGTCGCCCGGCACCAACTCCCGCGCCGGGATGGTGACCTGGTGGCCGTCCCGGATCACCTGGGCGTTGGGCGCGGCCATCTTTTTCAGGGCGGCCAGGGCTCGCTCGGCCTTCGATTCCTGAACCACGCCCAGGATGGCGTTGAGGACCACGATGGCCATGATGGCCGCACCATCCAGGAACTCTCCCAACAGGAAGGAGATGACGCAGGCCACGATGAGGATGATCACCAGGAAGTTGTTGAGCTGCTCCAGGAGCATCCGCCAGAGGCCGGGCCGCGGGAGCTCCTGGAGCTCGTTGGGCCCGTGTTCGGCCAGGCGGGCCCGGACCTCCTCGGCGGTGAGGCCCTGGTGCAGATGGGTTTCCAATTGTGCCACCACATCGCTGACGTGGTAGCTATGAAATTCCTTCACCATCGGTCGGAATTCTCCCAGCTAACAAGTAACAAGCATCAAGTAGCAGTGAGCCCCCTGCTACGTGCTACCAGCATTATACACCCCAGTGGTCATTTCTCCAAGACCAGGGCCTTGCCCCAGCGCCTGGTGGGAGTTGTGCTCGGTGGCAGGAGTCACGACGAAGGGGAGGAAAGGCCCGTGCCAGGCCATTGGTGAAGACAGACGAGAGGCGATTCAGGAGAACGGTTACTTTACTGGTAAAGAAATCAGCTATGGTAGCGCATACCGGATTCGAACCGGTGATCTCCTCCTTGAGAGGGAGGTGTCCTAGGCCGCTAGACGAATGCGCCGTCTGGCCATCACACCGGCGCCGGAGAGGCCGAGCCTGGGATGGCAGGCGAGAGTATAGCACAAACTGAAAACCAACGCAACCAAGCCAGCGCCTACGAACCGGGTGGCAGGCGGGAGAAGACGGGGCCATCCCGGCACACCCGCCGGCCGGCCACGGCGCAGGAGCCGCAGAGGCCCATGCCGCAGCGCATGTAGCGCTCCATGCTGACCTGATAGGGTATGCCTCGGGCTTCGCAGATACCCGCCACCGCCTGGAGCATGGCCTGGGGGCCGCAGGCATACACGGACCCCGGCCGGTGCTGGTCGGCCAGGGATTGCAGCAAATCGGTGACCAGCCCACTCTCGCCGAACGAGCCGTCCTCGGTGCAGGTCCAAACCCGGCAACCCAGCCCGGCAAAGCGACCCGGAAAAAGCAGGTCCTCCTGGGCCCTGGCGCCCAGCGCCACCCGCACCGCCATGCCGCTGTCTCTGGCAGCCAGGGCCAGGAAATGCAGCGGCGCGGCACCATAGCCCCCCGCGACCAGCAGGATGTCACGGCCGGAAAGCCGGAAACCTCTTCCCAGGGCCCCGCGATACCACAGGCGTTCTCCCGGGACCAGGCGGTGCAAAGCGGCGGTGAAGTTCCCCACGTTGGCCACGGTGATGGTGAGGGGGTCGGGGCAGACGATGCTGAAGGGCTTCTCGTTCACGCCGGGCAGCCAGACCATGAGGAATTGTCCAGGACGGGCCTTGATGGCCGCGTCCAGGACAAAGGTCGTGACTTTACTGGTTTCAGGGATCACTCGCGCCACTGTGGCGACGCGCGGCAGCCTATCCCTCAAGGGCGACCCCCCGGAAATCCGCCAGCCTGGCGTATCCATGGGCCTCCATGTAGGTTGAAAGCTCGACTTCCAGCCTCTTGAAGACGCCCGGGCCGCGGTAGTACACGGCGGAGCCTATGCCCACGGCAGAGGCCCCAGCCATGATCATCTCCACTGCGTCCTGGCCCCGGAGGACCCCGCCGATGCCGATGACCGGGATGCTTACGGCCGAGCAGATATCGTAGACACAGCGCACGGCGATGGGTCGAATGGCGGGGCCGGAGATGCCACCCACCCGGTGGGCCAAAATGGGCCGGCCAGCTTCAATGTCAATGACCATCCCGGGGCCCAGGGTGTTGATGGCGGAGATGGCATCGGCCCCAGCCTGTTCCACGGCGCGGGCGATGGCCTTGATGTCGGCCACGTTAGGGGAGAGCTTGACGATGGCCGGTAGCGAGGTGGCCCTCTTGACCTCCAGGGTAACCTGGGCGGCGGCCCGGGGGTCGGCGGCGAAGGGCTGGCCGAATTCGTCCTCCACGTTGGGGCAGGAGATGTTAATCTCCAGAAGATCCGGGCCGGCCTGGGCGATGGTCCGGGCCACTTCGCCGTAGCCCTTGACCGTGTCGGCGAAGAAGCTGGCGATGAGGGGCACCCCCAGGGGCCGGAGCCTCTCTTTTGTTTCAAGCAGCTCCCCGACACCCACTTCCACTCCCGGGTTGGGGAGCCCCACCGCATTGATGAGGCCGCTGCCCCAGTCCAGCACCGTGGGGTTGGGATAGCCCGCTCGGGGCCCGGGTCCGTAGGACTTGGCGGTGACCGCGCCGGCCCCGGACCGGGCGACTCTCTCCAGGATGGCGGCGCCGGTGCCCAGGATGCCGGAGGCCAGGACAAAGGGGTTCTTCAGCAAGACGCCGCAGATGGTCACGGACAGGTCGAGACGAGACACGATGATCCTTTCAGCATCGCACGGTCGCCAAGAACAAGAGTTGCCCCCAGGGAGATGAGGGCATTCCCGACGAGGGTACTCACCGCAGAGCACACAGAGACCGCTGA
>DYIS01000031.1:9975-14759 GCA_020723545.1 Ktedonobacter racemifer | reverse complement strand
AGAAAGGGTCATGGAGGACTACTTCTCCCCGGTCTTTCAGATGATCCTGGCTCCCAAGCAGGCCCTGGAAAGAGTAACCGTCATAGACAAGGGACTGGCGACCCCCCGGGGAGCCACGGTGGCCGCCCTCTTTCTGGCTTTAATTCCCCCGACATTGTATATCTTCAATGCATCAGTAAATGGACGGGTGCCCAGCATTGAAGGGGCATTGGTGCTCTTCGCCATCGGCTGTCTGGAATGGGTACTGTCCAGCCTGTTCATCTTCGGGGTGCTGGAGATCATCGGCTTCTATGAGTCTTTCTGGCGCATCCTGACCCTATACCCCTATTCTCAGCTCCCCAGGCTGATGCTGGGATTTCTCGCCGGCCTGTTCGTAGTAGCCAGGCTGCCCTTGGTATACGTTGGTATGGTTTGGGTTGCCGGTGTGATCTGGGGCACGCTTCTTGCCATTGCCCTGGCCAAACAGATCACCCGCCTGCCAGCGAGAAAGGTGATCCCCAGCGGCTTTGCCACCTATGTTCTGCTCCTGACCGTCTTCGTGTTTTATACCATCTGGCGTTAATCGAGGTGGGTGTTAACCCGGCCAAGCCCATGCTCCGGGGAGCGCTACCCCGCATGCTGGACACCTCCCCTTCACCATCCAAACCCCAGTGATCTTCAAACCAGAACGTCTGATCAGTAAACCTCCGCACTCTGGGCAGAAGGTATTCTCATAACGATGACCGGGGACGTTCCCGAGGTAGACATAGCGTAATCCAGCCCGACGGCCGATCTCCCGGGCCTGTTCCAGGGTCTTTACCGGGGTCGGCGGGGCTGTGAAACGGTATGCCGGATAGTAGGCGCTCAAGTGCCAGGGGGTACCTGGTCCCAGTGCCTGGACAATGCGCTCCGCCAGTCCCGTTATGCTATCATTGGAGTCATTCACGCCCGGTATCACCAGCGTGGTGACCTCCAGGTGAACTCCTGAGGCCTGGGCGTCCCGGCAGTTACGCCAGACCGGCTCCATATCCGCGGCGCAGAACCTCCTCACCGCCTGGTTGTCGCCCTTTAGGTCCACGTTCATGGCATTGAGCCCGGCATCGATCAGGAGGGCCAGGGCCTCCCGGGTCATGTAGCCGTTGGTGACAAAGGTATTGTAAAGCCCTTTCTGGCGTGCCAGCTCGAACACATCCACGGACCATTCCAGGAGCAGTGTGGGCTCGTTGAAGCTGATGGAGGTCCCCTGGCAGCCCAGGCGCAGGGCTTCCTTCACGAAACACTCCGGGGAGATGTAACGAGCCTGGTCCATGGAGGGAGCGCGCTTGGAGATGTCCCAGTTCTGGCACCATGGGCAGGCAAAGTTACAACCCCAGGAGCCGGCGGTGAGGGCCACGGTGCCGGGGTAGAAGTGGTACAGGGGTTTCTTTTCGATGGGGTTGGCCGAGAGAGATGAAACGTCGCCGTAGATCAAGGTGTAGAGAACGCCACTGATATTACGCCTGGTCTGGCAGTAGCCGGTTTGGCCTGGGGCTAGTCTGCAGCGCCTCTCGCAGACCAGGCACTGAACCCGAGAGTCCATGGATCGCTGGCAAAGGGATGGCCTGAGGCAATAGCTTGACACGTGATGACCGTCTTGTGACAAGAATAGTCAGGGTAAAAAATGTCCTCGTAGTCGCCCATATTCATTCTACAGCTTGCGTGGCTCCGAAGCAAGGCCTTTGTTGTTTCGTGACAAAGATGGCAAACTATGTTATCATTAAACCACTTTCTTAAGAAAGCGTTCCAGACTACCGACGCGAGCCGCCCTTTTGACGCCTGCATTCTATACTGGTAAAGAAAACCCAGAGGATCAAGTGGTGCGAGAGCCGAGGGTAATCAGTGAGAGTTGAGGAGGTTGCCATGGTCTCCATACGCCCAATGACGGATGGTGACGCCTCTAGTGTGGCTCAGGTGGATGCGGTGACCTTTACGGATTGGGCAGCCCGGTCCGCGGGAAAAGCAGAGGTGATTCAACCTCGTCGAACGGAGGATATACTGGCGAACTGGGCCAAGGATCCCCAGGGATGCTTCATGGCGGTGAGCGAGGCAGGACAGGCGGTGGGTTTTATCTTCTCTCGCACCTGGGGGACCACTGGATGGTTCGGCACCTTCGCGGTCTTGCCGGAGTATCAGGGGGCCGATATTGGGCAAAACCTGATTAAGGCCAGCCTGGGCTACCTGCGCCAGAGGGGCTGCAAGACCATTGGGTTGGAGACCATGCCCCAGACCATCTACAACCTCGGCCTTTATCTAAAACTGGGCTTCCGGCCCGTATTCTTGACCCTTCTTTTGGCCAAGGACTTGCAGCCCCAGCAAGTGCCCACCCGCCACGGCAGGATCAAGGCCTGGAGCCAGGAACCGGAGCACACCCGGAACCAGGTCTTGGCCGAGTTTAAAGCCATCACCAACTCCATCGAACTCGGGTTGGACTACGGCAAAGAGGCCATCGTCATCGACAAATTCGGTTTCGGCGATACCCTGATCTGGCATGAAGGGGCTCAGGCCCTGGGTTTTGCTGCCATCAACCTCAGGGGTCCCAGGCCAGGTTCCGAGGAACTAGGAATCATCGAGGCCTTAGCCATGTCCCCGGTGCATTGCTCCGAGGCGGACACGTTGGCCTTCTTGATAGGGATAGAGAATTATGTTCTTGGGCAAGGGAAGGCTCAACTCGTGGTACCGATAAATACGATATACCTGCGCATGCTAACGCTTCTGGTGGAACACGGATATCGGGTATTCAAGTCCCGGGCGAGGATGATCCTGGGCGAGTTGCCTGATCCCCGGCGGGTTCGGGACATGGTTAATCTGTCCAGTTGGGCCGCATAGGAAGTGGGAGGCTTTCATGGTCCCCCAGGCCCACTGTTTCGTCGGCACGTCCGGTTGGATCTATCCGCATTGGCGAGGGATATTCTACCCCGCCGATCTTGCTCGAAGCGCCTGGTTTGACCACTATGCCAGGTTCTTCTCCACCGTTGAGATCAACTTCACCTTTTATCGTTTCCCCTCGGAGAAGACCTTTCAAGCCTGGAAGGATAACTCGCCGGGGGGCTTCCTTTTTGCCCTGAAGGCCAGCCGCTATCTAACCCATGTGCGCAAGCTCAGGGACCCCGAGTCTCCTTTGGCCAATTTTCTGGGTCGGGCCCGGCTTTTGGGCGAGAAAATTGGACCGGTGCTCTATCAGTTGCCGCCCAACTGGCGGGTGGATCTGGAGCGCTTGCAGGCTTTTCTTGAGCTTTTGCCGGGCGATTTGACGCATGTCTTCGAGTTCCGAGACCCTTCCTGGCTCTGCGAGCCGGTCTTCCAGTCGCTTGAGCATAAGGGCGCCGGATTTTGCATCGCCAGCATGCCCGATTTCCCCTGCCTGATCCGCGCTACCGGTCCTTCTGCTTACCTCCGCATGCATGGCTCTCACATAATGTACGGCGATAGGTATACCCTGGATGAGTTAAGGTGGTGGGTGGAGAAAATACGTGGCTTTCTGGCGGAGGGGCGCGACGTCTACGTTTACTTCAACAATGACTGGGAAGGCCATGCCATACGAAACGCCCTAGAACTGAAGGGGCTCTTGGGCGTTTAGGTGCGATGGAAACGTAACGGCGTAGTCTCCGCATCACCCATGCGGGCGGCACGTGGTCAACTGGCAGGGCCAAGGCGTCTTTTTAGTAAAGAACGCCATGGCCCCTTTCAACCCGGCCCTGCATTCTCCTTTCCTGGCCGGGAGTGCTGCCTAAAGCCCCGCCTCAGTCCTCAACGTGAGAGCCTTATCCGTGCTCTCCCAAGGGGCGTCGATGTCCGTCCGGCCAAAATGGCCATAGGCTGCCGTAGGCCGATAGATGGGCCGGCGTAGCCGGAGGTCCCTGATAATGGCCGCCGGGCGCAGGTCGAAGTGCTTCCTGATCAGCCCTAGAATCACCTCATCCGAGACCTTGCTGGTGCCAAAGGTCTCGATCATGATCGAAAGTGGCCTGGCTACGCCGATGGCATAGGATATCTGGATCTCGAAGCGGTCGGCCAGCCCCGCCGCCACCACGTTCTTGGCGATATAGCGGGCGGCATAGGCCCCCGAGCGGTCCACCTTGGTGGGATCCTTCCCCGAGAAACACCCGCCCCCGTGGCGAGCCACCCCGCCATAGGTATCCACGATGATCTTGCGGCCAGTCAGGCCAGCGTCGCCCATGGGACCACCAACGACGAACCGGCCCGTGGGATTGATGTAATACTTGGTCCGTCGGTCCAACAGTTCCGCCGGAATCACTGCCTTGATCACATGCTCGGTGATATCGTCCGCTATGCAATGGTGATCGGTCTTGGCATCATGCTGGGCTGCCACCACCACGGCATCTACCCTTATCGGCCTTCCCTGGCGGTATTCCACCGTGACCTGGGACTTGCCATCCGGCCGCAGGTACGGCAGGATCTTATTCTTGCGCACATCGGCCAGACGTTTGCAGAGCTTGTGGGCCAGCATAATGGGGAGCGGCATCAGCTCCGGCGTTTCGTTGCACGCGAACCCGATCATCATGCCCTGGTCACCGGCCCCGATGGCATCGATCCCCACATCAGTCATCTCACCCGTCTTGGCCTCCAGGGCCTTGTCCACGCCCAGCGCGATGTCGGGAGACTGCTCCTTGATGGCCGTGACCACGCCACAGGTCTCGTAATCGAAGCCGTACTTGGCTCGAGTGTATCCCACATCGCGCACGGTTTCCCGGACAACCTTGGCCATGTCCACGTAGCAATCGGTGGTGATCTCGCCCATCACTATG
>DYIS01000031.1:7088-9965 GCA_020723545.1 Ktedonobacter racemifer | reverse complement strand
GCCCGGTGGTGGCGCAGCTCTCACAGGCCACCCGAGCATCAGGGTCCTGAGCGATGATCGCATCCAGGACTGCATCCGAGATCTGGTCGCACAACTTATCCGGATGCCCCTCCGTCACCGATTCTGAGGTCAAGAAGACCTGGGGAAGCCGCATAAAGCTCGTGGTCGTGGATTCCAGCATTCTTCAACTTACCTTCCTTTTCTTAGTCTATCGCCATATTATCTTGCGGAACACGGTTACAATATGACTTTTGTCACAAACCGTCGGCCTATGTTCCTTCCTTCCACGAGGTCAGGTACTTCGCCTGTTCAGGCGTCAAGACGTCGATGGCTATGCCCATGGACTGCAATTTCAGACGGGCGATCTCCCGGTCGATCTCCTCCGGGATCACGTACACCTGGGGGCGGAGCTTTTTGCCCTGGGCCAGCATGTACTCGACTCCAAGGGCCTGATTGGCAAAGGACATGTCCATCACCGAGGCCGGGTGGCCCTCGGCGGCGGCCAGGTTGATCAGTCGCCCATCTCCCAGGAGATAGACCCTCCTGCCATCGGCAAGGGTGTACTCGTCCACGAAGTCCCGGACGCGCCGTTTCGCCTTTGCCCTTTGCTCCAGATAGGGGATGTTGATCTCCACGTTGAAGTGTCCGGAATTGGCCAGTATCGCGCCATCCTTAAGCCCATCGATGTGAGCGCCGTCGATGACGTTTACATCCCCGGTGGTAGTGACGAACACATCACCCACTCTGGCTGCCTCAGTCATGGGCAGCACCTGGTAGCCCTCCATCACTGCCTCCAGGGCTCGAATGGGATCTACCTCGGTGATGATGACCTGGGCGCCCATGCCCCGGGCGCGCATGGCTACCCCGCGCCCGCACCAGCCGTAACCGGAGACCACAAAGTTCTTGCCCGCCAGGAGGATATTGGTCGAGCGCAGGATGCCGTCAATGGTGGACTGCCCGGTGCCGTAGCGGTTGTCGAAGAGGTGCTTGGTCTTGGCCTCGTTCACCGCCACGATGGGATACTTAAGCGCACCATCTGCCGCCATGGCCCGCAAGCGAATCACACCGGTGGTGGTCTCCTCGGTGCCGCCGGCGATGTTCGCTATGAGGTCTTGATGCTCGCGGTGCAACACCGCCACCAGGTCTGCGCCGTCGTCCATGGTGACATTGGGCCGGTGGGCGATGGCCGACCTTATGTGCCGGTAGTAGGTCTCCCCGTCCTCGTCCTTGATGGCAAAGGTGGGGATGCCATACTCGGCGTTCAGGGCCGCCGCCACGTCGTCCTGGGTGGACAAGCGATTAGAGGCACAAAGCACCACGTCGGCGCCCCCCGCTCTTAACGTCAGGGCCAGGTTGGCCGTTTCGGCGGTGATGTGCAAGCACCCGGAGACCCGGACGCCTGAGAGCGGCTTTTCCTTCTCAAACCGCTGACGGATCAGCCGCAGCACCGGCATCTGGCCTTCGGCCCACTCGATTCGCAGCTTGCCTTTTGGTGCCAGGGAGAGATCACGGACGTCGCCTTTCAATCCAGTCATTCCAAACTCCTGCTCATGGAAATAATGGGTTCACCATGGTGTGGGCTGGGTCCCCTGGATCACCGCCCTCACCACACGGCAAACTCGCCTCGGGCCAGCCGCCCGGAGTAGTCGTAGATGTCCGCCAACTCCCGGTCGATGACGCTCTCCACCTCGCCCCGGATAGCCTCCAGCTTCACCCCAGGCTCCAGGATCAATTGGGCCGAGGCAATGAGCGGCTGATCGATGGGCTGGCCGATCTGGCTGCAAAGCCAGATGTAAACCTCCCGAAGGCCAGGCACTGACTGATACACCTCGTCGGCGATGCGGTGAGTCAGCAGGTTATAGATCTTGCCCACGTGGCTTATGGGATTCTTCCCGGCCGCCGCTTCGGCGCTCATGGGCCGGTTCAGGGCGATGACGCCGTTCACCCGGTTGCCGCGGCCCACCTGACCGCAGTCGGCCCCCTCCGCCGAGGTGCCCAGGACAGTGAGGTACATGCCGTCCTCGCCTCGAGCCGGATCGTCCAGCGTATTGATCGCCACGGTGACCCTTTCGAGATTTCTCTTCTCCCCGACGACGAACTCCTCCAGGGCCTGTTTGATCTCCTCTTTGCGTCGGAAATAGCCCTCGGGGCTCTCCACGAAGCGATCCACGAAGGCCATGGCCACGGTGAGGGTCAGTTCCCGGTGGCTGCGGTAGCCCATCACCTTGATATCCTCACCCGACTCGGGAAATCTCGCTTTGAACTCGGGGGAGTTTAAGAACTTCTCCGTTGCCAGGACCAGGCGCTCCGTCTCGGTCAGAGGGGCATAGCCCACCGCCGCCGAGGTATCATTGGCGCCGATGACCTGTCGGTCGAAGATGTCGGTAAGCTCCGGCGAACCCTCTTTGATCTCGTTCTGAAAGACCAGATGTCGGTCCGGGTCCACAAACCGCAGGTTCCGGCGCAGCCACCCCTTCGCTGTCTCCACCGCAATGTCGCCCACCGGCACCACCTTGCCCTTGTAAGAATAGGTGGCCCGATCGCCGAAGACCAGGCGCATGGGTTCGTCCACCGTGCCACCGCCGATCTTGGGACTGGTCTTCCCCGCCACTAACAGGCCCTTGTCGGTATTGTGGTGCTTGACACTGCCAAAGACGCTCAGGTACTCAAGACATAAGGCCACCGATACCTGCTCCATGATGGCGTCGCAGATGGAGTCGGGATGCCCTATGCCCTTGCGCTCCACCAGCTCCACCTGATGCTCCTCAACCGGCGTGTCGTTCAAGCTTTCCATCAGGATATTGCGCATCTCGTCCACCTCCAGATTTCTTTACTTTTAGTTAAGTGATCAACCATGCCAGGCGCCGGCGAGTTCGT
>DYIS01000031.1:0-7078 GCA_020723545.1 Ktedonobacter racemifer | reverse complement strand
GGATATGGCTGAACTTCCGGCAGCCCGGGGTCTCCACGTAACGGCAGTGCTCTCTGAACCCTAGCCTGGTGTAGGCCTTGATGGCTGGAAAGTTGTCCTCGCGCACGTTCAATACCACTTCCGCACAGCCTTTCCGCAACAGCTCCTGCACCACGGCGCTGGTACAGGCTGTGGCATGGCCGCGATTGCGGTGGCGCGGATGGGTGAGCACGTTGCCCACCGCGGCGATGCCATACCCGGGCGACACCACGTGGGTGCCTGCCACCGAGACCAACTCGCCATCTACCCTGACCCCGAAGTAGACGCCCTTGTCCAATTGATGCGATGTGAAAACCGAGCCGCCCCCGCCGATGTGGTAGAGACGATTCAGGTCATGGATATCAGGCATTCCCAAACGAACCGTCTCGGTGGGCACCGGCTTGAATCTCTCCGCCGTCACTGCCAGGCGCATCAGGTGTTCCACCGGCCCCAGATTATAAAACTCTCGCAACGCCCGGAGGTGTTCGTACCGGCTGGAGAAGTAGACCCGCCAGGGGCCGAGAGCGCCAGAAAGGATGACTCGCACCCCCTCCTCCTCGCCCAGGGTGAAAAAGGCGTTGGGGTAGAGCCCCTTGTAGTGCAAGCAAAGAGAAACGACACGGCCAGCACTTTCCGCGCCGTACCAGGCACATTCCTCGAAGAACCCCGGCTCCAGGTCACCGATGGCGTAGGCCGCATACAGCCTGTCCGTCGAGAGGACCTCCAGGATCTGTCGGCGCTCCGTCAGTTTCCTGATTCCTAAGTGATGTGAGCGGTGACCCCTTTGCGCCCCAAGCCCAGCTTCTTTATTGGTAAAAGAAGCCAACCCCTGACCCCAAGGAGCCCCAGGCGACTCTAGCTGTTCACCCATTCCAGATCGCCCTCCGCCGGTAGCCGGAGCATCTCGCAGGTATCGGCGTGCACGCAGAGATGCTCAAAGTGGGTGAAATGCTTGAACTCCTGGTATCTCTGTAATACCTCGCCCTTGTGCAGGCTCCGCAAGCGGTCTATGGAGAAGTCCTCCACGACAAACGACGCGATCACGGAACCGTGAACCACGGCCCGCTTGAGCTCGTCGGCGGTGATATTCCGAACCCGTGACAGGTAGCCGATGAACCCTCCAGCAAAGCTGTCCCCAGCGCCAGTGGGGTCTTTTATCTTCTCCAGCGGATAAGCAGGGGCGAAAAAGTAGGTGTGGTCGCCTACGAATGACCCGTTCTTCCCTCCCACCGGGTGGCCGTCGCCGTTATCCAGCTTGTAGAAGAGCACCGCACCGTACTCCCCTTTCTTGATGACCAGGGCCTTGGGACCTAGATCCAGGATCTTGCGGGCCGCCCGGATCAGGCTGAAGGTGTTGCTGTACTGCCTGGCCTCCACCTCGTTGATCAGGACAATGTCCACCAGGGACAACGCCTTAGAAAGCGTGTCTTTCTTGTAACTGATCCAGTAGTTCATCGTGTCCAGGACGGTGAGCCGCGGGCTCTTCACCTGGCGTAGCACTTCTACTTGAAGCTCGGGATCGATGTTTGCCAGGAATACCAGGTCTGAAAGCTCATATCCTTGGGGGAGGCGCGGGTGAAAGTCGGCGAAGACGTTAAGTTGGGTGTCCAGGGTCTCGGCAGCGCCCATATCGTAGTCGTAGCGCCCCGACCACCGGAATGTCCGCCCCTCCTTAACCTGGAGGCCGCGCAGGTCTACTTTCTTGCTCTCTAGGAATTCCAGGTGCTCGGGCGGGAAATCGGTGCCCACCACGCCCACCAGGTTCACCTGGTCATACAGGCTGGCAGCGGCAGAGAAATAGGTGGCGGCGCCGCCCAAGGCATCCTTGACCCGCCCGAAAGGCGTTTGCACTGAATCCAGGGCCACGGAACCCACGACGAGTATGCTCAAGCCCGACCTCTCCAAGGATAGTTGAGGCCAGCGCTGCAAGGGGTGCTGGCATCCCTATCCGTATCTCTCTCTCAGCGCCTTGGCCACCCCGGCCACCAGACCCAAAGCCCGCTCGGCGGCCGCCGGTGACAAGCCTCTGAGGCCACAGGAAGAGGTAACCAAGCAGGCCGCCAGGATGTCGTCCCGGTGAACGCCCTTCTTAACCAGGAGATCCATGGCCGCCTGGAGTCTCCCCATCAACGACTCCACCGACTCCTGCCACACCGCCTGCTCGTTGTCCGCCGGGACTATGCCCCAGGCGATGGCGCCTCCCCGGGCCAGAAAGGCCCGCACATCCTCCGGATAAAGGGCTAAAGACTCCGCATAGCTGTAAGCATCGAAATTGATTATGTCGACCCCGGTGGACATCAAGATCGACCAGTCGGTGTTGCCACAGCAATGAACCCCCTTCAGGCCCTGGATGGCGCCAAAGACCTCTCCCAGGTAGCTCACTACCTGTTCCCGGCCCAGGGAGATAAAGGCTGAGCCGAAGGCGCTCAGGTAGGGCTCGTCCACGAATACCACGGTGCTGGGGTGGACCTTCCGGAGCCCGCCCTCCAGCCAGCCGGCTTTTAACCGAAGCAGTTTCACTGCCGCATCGGCCAGCGTCTCGTCATACAGGATCGGCCGACGTTTCTCGTCGGTAACGGTGAGGCCCCAGCTTATAGGTCCCGTGACCTGGCCCTTCACCGCCCTGGGCTGGACCTGGCTAGCTGCCACCTCCAACGGCAGCCGGGCCAGCCCCGCGCCGTACTCGGGCGAAACTGCGGCGAAGGACACGTCGTTTTCCAGATAAGCCGAATAGAGCCCTTCCAGGCCTGGATTCAAGTCCACGGAACAATCCACCCAGATGCGCTCGTTGGCCTCGTCCAGCACCACCCCGGGGAAACCCTCCGAATACTGCACGTACATGTTCTCTTTGAACGAACGCCGGGGGAGCTGGGGCCAGCACGGTATCTCCGGGAAGCTCTGGACCACCAGGCGGCAGGCAGCTTCGGGGTCAGAGTGGGGCAGGCTGCCAATGCCGGTGGCCAGGAGATTAAGCGGGAACGGCACTCTTGTCCTCCTCGTGTGTAATTGAAGCCGTGCGCCAGTGGTAGTACTAGGCTATAGCCGCCCGGGCCACGCTCGGTGTACAGCTCGCTGTATTGTCAAGGGGACCCCCTCGCCCCCTCCCGACTCAGATTTAGTTGCTGGTAGTGAATGGAGTTATCCTCCTAGCTTGAACCTGGGCCACGGCCTTTCGCAGGCCCTCTTCGAACGGCGGGTAGATCACGCCTTCCTCGGTGATGATTGCCGTCAGGTAGCGATTAGGCGTTACATCGAAGGCCGGATTGGCCGCCCTTGTACCCTCCGGCGCGATGGCGATGCCCTTGAAGTGGGTCACCTCCCAGGCATCTCGCTCCTCGATGACGATGTGGTCGCCCGAGGGGATGGCCAGATCAATGCTGGACGTGGGTGCGGCGGAATAGAAAGGGATGCCATTCTCCTTCGCCAGCACGGCCAGGGAATAGGTGCCGATCTTGTTGGCGAAGTCGCCATTGGCGGCGATGCGGTCGGCCCCCAGGATCACCAGGTTCACCCGCCCCAGGTGTATGAAATGGCCGGCCATACTGTCGGTGATCAGGGTGGCTGGGATGCCAAGCTGCTTCAGCTCCCACGCGGTGAGCCGCGCCCCTTGCAAATAAGGCCTGGTCTCGTCTACATAGACGTGCACGCGTTTGCCTTGTTCGTGGGCGGTGCGGATAACCCCCAGGGCAGTGCCGTAGTCCACGGTAGCCAGGGCGCCGGCATTGCAGTGGGTTAAGACCGAATCGCCATCCTTGATCAGCGCTGCCCCAAAGCGACCCAGGCGCTGGTTCACCGCCACGTCCTCCTCGGCCATACGCTCGGCCTCAGCCAGGAGAGCCTTTTGGATCTTCCCCGGGTCCCTCTCCCCGCGGGCGACTTGGTGAGCCCGGTTCAGCATGCGCTCCACGGCCCAGAAGAGGTTCACCGCCGTGGGCCGCGTGGCCCGCATGAGCTCGGCGACCTGCTTGACCTGCCCAAGCAAGCTGTCGCCCGAGCCCTGGGCCCACTGATTGCCTCCCAAAGCTATGCCGTAGGCCGCCGCCACCCCGATGGCCGGTGCGCCTCGGAGCCGCATCTCCTTTATGGCCGCGGCCACCTCCCGGTAGTCCCGGCATTCCAAGATAACCAGTTCCCCGGGCAGCCTGGTTTGATCGATGAGCTTTACGACGCCGTCCTCCCACCACACCGTGCGCAATTCTCGTGAGTCCCCCTGTTTTGGCAAAAAAAAGACCTCTCTCCGATGAGAGAAGTCACACTCTGTAACTTGACTCTCATCTTTCAGAGCGCTTCCGCGCCCTGTCGGAATTGGCACCATAGCGCGCCACGGCCGGGGCATCGCAATACCAGGGCGCTGAGGAGAACCCCCTTGTGCTATCCTGTATCCTGGTGCCCCTGGTCCCCGGCGGCCTGGTTGCCGGGCTTCATCGGGCCAGTCCCTCCGCCCATCTGGATAAGAGCAGACATCCTATTCAATTGCGTGGGATTATAGCATAGGCCTTGGCCTTTGTAAAGACCCGGGTGCCTGGCGGACATTTCAAGATGTGCAAAGCGCCCTCTGTCTGAGGCCGCGCGATGACATCGTGGCCTGTGCGTTAAGGGGCAAGCGGCCAGGATCGTGGCCGGCGACTACCGTCCAGGGGAAAGGCCAGGTTCGAGAACTCTGGTGTCTGGTAGCCCCGGCAGGACTCGAACCTGCAACGACACAGCTTAGGACGCTGTCGCTCTATCCGATTGAGCTACGGGGCCGTTCTTTACTAGTAAAAGAAACCGCAGTCGAGATTAACTCGAACCATCGACGGCAGGGCTAGGAGGCCCTGGCGCTGTCCACCTGAGCCACCAGGGCACAACCTCCCTCAGGGCAGAAGTATAGCACACCGGCCAGCTGCGAGCAAGATGATACACATCCCCTTGAAACTGTTGCCGCTTTGGAGTATAATACACCCATCGGGGCGTAGCGCAGCCTGGTTTAGCGCGCAGCGTTCGGGACGCTGAGGTCGGTGGTTCAAATCCACTCGCCCCGACCATTTGCCAGCAGACCGTGGCTGGCAGGCGATAGATGGCCTTACACTCCCTAGCTTCCAGCCTCCAGCTTCTTCACCTCGTCCCACAGGGCATTCTGCTGCTCGAAGCTGAGTTCCGAGAAATCCAACCCACGCTCCCGGCACAACTGCTCCATACGGGTGAAGCGCTCGTGGAACCGCCGATTGGCCAGCCGCAAACACTCCTCGGCATCCAGGCCCAGCCACCGCGCCACGTTGACCAGAGCAAAGAGCACGTCCCCCAACTCGTGCTGCTCTTCCTTATGGTTGGTGGTCCGGGCCAGCTCCCGCAGCTCGTCCACCACATCCCCCAGGACCCCCTCCACGTCCTTCCAGTCAAAGCCCACCCGGGCCACTCTGGCCTGCATATCCTGGGAGTAGGCCAGGGCCGGAAGCTGTTTTGGAATGGACGAAAGAAGGGAGTCGCCCTTTTCGTCCAGCCCGTTGTTCTCGCGCTCGCCCTTCTTGATGCGTTCCCAGTTGCGAAGGACCTCGTCGGAGTCCTCGACCTTTACATCGGCGAAAACGTGGGGATGGCGGCGGATGAGCTTCTCGGAGATACCCTGGATCACATCGGCAATGGTGAAGTCGCCCTCCTCGGCGGCGATTTGGGCGTGGAGCACCACCTGCATCAGCAGGTCTCCCAGCTCCTCTTCCAGCTTTACCATGTCGCCGGTGTCCAGGGCCTCCAGCACCTCATAGGACTCCTGCAATAGATTGCGCTTGAGAGTCTGATGGCTCTGCTCCCGGTCCCAGGGACACCCACCGGGAGCCCGCAGCCGGGCTACGATGTGGGCGATGGCGGAGAAGGTGCGCAGTCCCTTCACCGCTTCCAGCGGCGGCACGTACAGGCTGGTGAGGTGGCCGATGTCGTCCTGCCGATCCAATTCGTAAAGGCACACCCTGCGGACGCTCTCCTGGCCTGCCACCCCCGCTCTGCTCACGAGCACCACCAGGTGGTCATCGGGGTAGGAGTCCGCGAGCGAGAGCTTGACTATAGAGGCCACCCGCTGGCTGTAGAGCTGGGAGACGAGGAGCGGGCGTAGGGGATCGAACGGCGGAACCGGGTCGAAGGCCGACCGGGGCTCCAGGGTCATGGCATCCAGCACCTGGAGGCCATTTTCCAGAGGATCAACCCCGAGCAGGGCGCAGACGGGTTCCACGAAGCTGAGGCCAGGAACGATCCGGACCTCCATGCCTTTCTCCCTCGCCAGTTGAAGCACCCGGAGCACCGAGGCCTCGCCCACCAGCGAGTGGCCGGGTACGGCGTAGACCACACCCTGAGGCCGTTGACCCAGCCTCACCACCTCCCTCGCCACCGCCTCATAGACCTCGGCGAAACTCGGTTTCTGCTCATACCAGGCATCGAAGGAATGTATGTCGAGAGACCCCGGCAAGCTATCCACCGGGGGATGATGCACCGTACGAACCCACACCTCGGAGCTCTGGTTCAAGACCTCCTGGGCCTCCAGGGTGATCAGGTTATAATCGCCAGGCCCCAGGCCAATAATGGTAATGCCCATCAAAAGTTTCTTCCCCTAAGAATATGCTCGGACTGTGCTGGTGGTTTCTTTAGTAAAGAAACAGACTACTTCAGGATATCGGCGGCCAATCGGGCGTACACTGCTGCCGCCGTGACCAGATCAGCAATGGCGACCTTGTCATCGGTAGTGTGAGCGTCGGCTTCAGCGCCAGGTCCGAAGCCCACGGTGGGGATGCCCATCTCGCCCATGGTGACGGCCCCGTCGGTGGAGAAGTCCCACCTGGTGATGGCCGGCCGATGGCCCAGGACCGACGCCGCCGCCTCCACCAGTGTCTGCACCAGGTAATGCTCCTCCGGCAATGCCCAGGCAGGATACGATAGCTTGCGGCGGCAGTCGTAGCCGGTATGGCTTTTCTCTCGATACTCCAGGATCTTGACCTCCGCCGGCTTCGTGCCACCGGCGTTCCGAGCAATGCTCTCAAGCTGAGCCATGGCCTCCTGCTCGCTCTCACCCGCCGTCAGCCTCCGGTCAATATAG
>DYIS01000030.1 GCA_020723545.1 Ktedonobacter racemifer | reverse complement strand
GAAATGCCCGCAAATGGCTCGGCGAGCAATAGGATTCCACCAACCCTGGAATACAGACTCAGTTGGTAGTATAGGTAATTATAGATCTGCTGGTAGTGACGGTCATAGATCTGCGCCCATGCATGAGCATCGTTTGCCTTGAGCCGGTCGACCAGAAGCGCCTCATCGGTCACGGGAAGACTCCTTTGCTCCTTCGTTCAAGACAACCAGGCAAGTCGGCGGGCATAGATCTCGCAAGTCGTCTTCTCGTGCGCTATTATAACGAAACAGCTCAACAAAAGATACTGGCCTGGCGCACGGCCTGGCTAAACGCCTCAATTCAACCCTCTGGTCATTTAGCTGGATATTTGCTATAGTATCCCCGTGGCAGTCTCAGATACGCATCGACAAGTAAAATTACAACGTCCAAGAGTTCCTCTGGATACCGTTTCTCGGCACCAGATTCAACGACTGGGACTTTCAGCGCCTAACTGAAGTACACCAGGAGCAAAGTTGGCAGACTCCCCGCCTAGGTTGTATCTTTTCCACGGTTCGGATGAGTATTCCAGCCATCTAGAGCTGAAGAGGTTCAAGGCCAAGTTGGGTGACGCGGCCATCGTTGCGCTCAACACCACTGTGCTGGAGGGCATGCGAGTGGCCCCCCAGGACCTGGTGGCGGCGTGTAATGCCATGCCCTTCCTGAGCGATCGCCGCTTGGTAGTGGTGACCGGGCTCGCACCGAGGCTGGCCCCCCCAAAGCCAGCAAGCCGCGAGAACGCTGCCCGGCTCAAGAAAACACCTGCTGATCAAAGCCTCAGTAGTTTCTTGACCGCCTTTCTACCGGATCTGCCCGACTGGACCAGACTGGTGTTCCTGGAGGAAGAGCCCTTAAAGGCTGATCATCCTCTGGTTCGTTTGGTTCAAGACAACCACGGATACATCAAGGAGTTCCCCTTGCGAAAAGAGGCCGAACTGACCCCCTGGATCCTCGACCAGGTCAAGGAGAGGGGCGGCAGGATAACGCCTCAGGCCGCCGCCGCGCTGGGGGCCTTCGTGGGCCCGAACCTACGCTTGTTGACCCAGGAGATCGACAAGCTCCTGACCGCGGTTGGCGGCGCCCGGCCAGTTGAGGTGGAGGACGTCGAGGCCATGGTGAGCTACGCCCGAGAGGTAGATGTCTTCTCCCTAGTGGATGCCCTGGCCTACCGGCAAGGCACGAAGGCCCTGAGGACCTTACATCGGCTGCTGGAGGAGGGTGAGCACCCCATGGCACTCCTGATCATGATCACCCGACATTTTCGGCAGCTTTTGCAGGTGAAGGAGCTCTTGGCCAAAGGGACCAACTCCGACCAGATCGCGGAGACCCTGCGGATGCACCCTTTCGTGGCCAAGAAAAGCGCGGAGCAGGCCAGGTCCTTTTCCCTGGAGCAATTGGAGGACATCCTGCGCCATCTACTGGCCACTGACGCGTCGATCAAGACCGGCAGGTTGAGCGAGATCCTGTCGCTGGACCTCCTGGTGGCAGAGCTGACCGCGCCATAGCATGGTTTGACATCGGCAGACCCATGCGATATAATCTACGCCGTTGCCCGAAAGGAGAGGTGTCGATCTGATCCGGTTCCAACGCCCGGGCAGCTAAGCACCTGACCGCTTAGCGCCAACCGTCATCTCCTGCCTTGCGCCAGGCGAGGGCAAAAGTGCACACCGCCGGTCAAACCTGCACCTGGAGAACTTAATGCAGCAACGGAACGTCAATCTGCTCATCGGCATCATCGTTATGGCCCTGATGGCCATCTGGGTGAATCTGCCGGATAACCCGGGGATTCACGTTGATTTCGCCGGCATAAAATACGACCGAGAGATAAAGGTTCACGAAGGCCTGGATCTCCAGGGAGGCCTGCAGGTGCTATTGGAGGCCGATGCCGCGGCGCTGCCCGACAAGAAGGTCGATCCCAGTACCATGGAAACGGTAAAAGGTATCATCGAGAATCGGGTCAACGGCCTGGGGGTGACCGAGCCTCTGGTACAGTTGCAAGGCGCCAACCGTAGCCGGATCATCGTCGAGCTGCCAGGCATCAAAGATCCCGACGAGGCGATCAGGATGTTCGGCAAGACCGGTCTCTTGGAGTTCGTGGATAGCGGCTCGACCTTCTTGCCCCGCGGCACCCGGATCACCACGGACCATGGCTCCACCGTCCCTGTCACACCCACGGCCACGACGACTTCGTCGGCCACCGTGACCCCGGCTGTGACTGAAACCCAGGCGCTGACCACCACGGCGCCGGTCACCTCCACTGCCCCGCTGACACCAACGACCAAGGTCTACCACACCATCATGACCGGCAGTGAGATAAAAGATGCTGGGGTGGGGTTGGATCGACTCCAACGGCCCGCCGTCACCTTTTCCCTCAAGGGCGACGGCCCGAAAAAGTTCGCTGACTTCACCACGAAGAATGTAGGGCGGTATCTTGCCATCGTTTTGGACGGGGAGGTCGTGTCCTGCCCGGTGATCAACCAGCCGATCACGGACGGGAGCGGGATCATCGAAGGCGGAGAGCAAGGGTTCGGGCTCGACGAGGCGAAAAGCCTGGCTGTGGTGCTGAAGTACGGCTCGCTGCCGGTGCCACTGATCCAAAAGGAGACACGCACCGTGGGTCCCACGCTGGGGCAGGAGTCGGTGCAGAAGAGCATCATAGCCGGCGCCATTGGCCTGCTCATCGTGGTGCTCTTCATGTTGATCTACTACCGCCTGCCGGGGTTGTTGGCTGACCTGGCCCTGGGCATATATGCTCTCCTGGTATTTGCGTTGTTTAAGCTGATCCCGGTGACCCTGACGCTACCTGGCATCGCCGGGTTCATCCTCTCCATCGGCATGGCAGTGGACGCTAACATATTGATCTTCGAGCGCATGAAGGAGGAGATGCGGTCGGGCAAGACATTGGGTGCTGCCATCGAGGCGGGGTTCGCCCGGGCCTGGACCTCCATCCGCGATTCCAACTTCTCCACCCTGATCACGTGTGGCATACTGTACTGGTTCGGCGCGAACTTCGGAGCCAGCATCGTCCGCGGCTTTGCCTTCACTCTGGCCATCGGTGTCCTGGTCAGCATGTTCACCGCCATCACGGTCACGCGCACCTTCCTGCGGTTCACCCAGCAGAGCTGGTTCCCGCGCCCCTTGGAACAAGAACAGAAGCGCCTGCGCTGGCTGTTCGGTCTCAGCTAGTAAGGGCCAAGAGGCACGGGCCAGCGAGTGTGCCGCCGGCATCGCTCGCTGGCCCTTTTTGTCTCCAGCACCCGGCTAGGAGGTCGGGATGAGCACGCTAGTCAAAGGCGGCACCATAGTGACGGCAGGCGATACCTACGAGGCCGATATCCTGATCGACAATGGGATCATCGCTCTCATCGGCAATTTCCTGGAGGCACAGGTGGACCAGGTCATCGACGCCTCGGGGTCCTACGTCCTGCCGGGGGCGATAGACGTGCACACCCACCTGGAGTTGTCCGTGTCGGGCACGGTCTCCTCGGACGATTTCTACACTGGCACCGTCGCCGCAGCCTGCGGCGGCACCACCACCATCATCGACTATGCTGACCAGATGCGTGGAGAGCCCCTGGCCAAGGGCCTGGAGGCACGTCTGGCCGCGGCTCGCGGCAAGGCCGTCATCGACTACGGGTTCCACCTGGTCCTCACCGACTATAACGCCCGGGTGGCCGGGGAGATGGCAGAGGTGGTGAGCGCGGGTGTGTCCAGCTTCAAGTGCTTTCTGGCCTACAAAGGCCGGTCCATGATCGATGACGGGACGCTCCTTGTGCTCCTTTCGCGCTCCAAGGAGATAGGCGCGCTGACCTGCGTGCACTGCGAAAACGGCGAGGTGATCGACGTCCTGACGCGGAAGCTTCTGAGCGAGGGAAAAACCAGCACCAGGTACCACCCCAAGAGCCGCCCCCCGGAGGTGGAGGCAGAGGCCACCGGCCGTGCCATCGCCCTGGCCGAGATGGCCCTGGCGCCAGTTTACATCGTACACTTGACCACCGCCCAATCCCTGGAGAAGGTGCGGGCGGCCAGAGCCAGGGGGCTTACGGTTTACGCCGAGACCTGCCCACAGTACCTCCTCCTCTCCGCCGACAAGTACGATGAACCCGGTTTCGAGGCTGCCAAATACGTCATGTCTCCTCCCCTGCGCCCGAGATCACACCAAGGTGCGCTGTGGACCGGCCTCGGGAATGGCGACATCCAGGTCGTGGCCACGGACCACTGCCCATTCAACTTCAAAGAACAGAAGGAGCTGGGGCGAGAGGACTTCTCACGCATCCCCAACGGCGCCCCGGGTATAGAGACCAGGTTGTATCTCTTGTACACCGAGGGAGTGGCGAAGGGCAGGATCAGCCTGAATCGGTTCGTGGACCTGGTGGCCACCGCACCGGCCAAGCTCTTCGGACTGTACCCGAAAAAAGGCACCATCGCCGTGGGCAGCGACGCTGATCTTGTGGTCTGGGATCCCAAGGTCAGGCACGTCCTGAGCGTCGAGACATTGCATCAAAATGTGGACTACGACCCCTACGAGGGGTTCGAGGCCATGGGCAAACCCACCGTGGTGATGTCCAGGGGAAAGGTCATCGCTAAAAACGGGACCTTCCTGGGCCAGGCTGGCACCGGCGCGTTCCTGCGACGCAAGCCCTACCCCGGCGTCATCTAGATTACCGTCACGGCTGCCACGGCATAGGAGAGACGAGTTGAGACTGATCGTGGGGATATCTGGCGCCACCGGCGCTATCTACGGGATCCGGCTCCTTCAGGTGCTGCAAAGGGCAGCGGGCGTGGAGACCGATCTCATCATCACCGGTCCAGCTCAACAGACCATCGAATACGAGACTGAGTGGAAGGTAGATCAGATAAAGGCCCTGGCCACCCGTGTCTTCAACGTGGACGACCTGGTGGCCGGCCCATCCAGCGGCTCGTACCTGCGGGACGGGATGGTGGTTATTCCCTGCAGCATCAAGACCATGTCCGCCCTGGCCTATTCCCACAGCGACAACCTGTTGGTCCGGGCCGGCGACGTGACCTTGAAGGAGCGCAAGCCCCTGGTCCTGGTGGTGCGGGAATCGCCACTTCACTTGGGTCACCTGCGCAGCATGGTGCAGTTGACGGAGATGGGCGCCACGATCCTGCCGCCAGTGCCGTCGTTCTACCACCGCCCCAAGACCATCGACGATATCGTTGACCACACGGTGGCCAGGGTATTGGATTTTTTTGGGATCCCCCATGACCTCTCCACCAGGTGGAAGGGCCTTCCCGGCAGCGACGGGTAGAGGCATGAGAACGAGCGCGGGGACCGGGACGCACCGGGTTGTTGCCGAGGCCATGGTCCTGTCCAACGGTGTCAACGTGACACTGGTTGGAGGCACCCTGCCCCACATCGGCGCCGTGGCCATAGCGGTGCCACGCCCCAGCCTGGCTGACCCGGCCATGCCTAGCGCCACCACCTCGGTGTATACCGTAGTGGGGCACAAAGACGACAAGATCGCCCGCCCGGCAGCTCACCTCCTGGCACGGGAGCTGGGCTGCCTGGCGGTGGTCACGGCGGGGGTACACCTGGACAACGCCACCCAGCAGGACGTGGAACTCCTGGTGGCCAATAGCCGGCGAGCCAGCGAAAGGTTAGCCCGCCGGTTGAGGCTCCGGCATCGGTTCACCGTCCGCGAATAGGGTTTGGGAACGCCTCGCCCTCTCCCCTTTCCCCTTTGAGGCTTCGGCCAACAAGGCTATTTTTTAGGGCTGGTGGGTTTCATGGCCCACATCATGGCCACCATCAAGAGCGGGCACAGCACGACGATCAGGAGAGGGCCGAAGGACCCCAAAGATAGCCCCAGGGCCGGCAATATCACCAGTGCTGCCAGCGGCACGAGGCAGCACAGGAGCATGATCAGGCCCATGCGGCCCATTGACCAACCAGTGGAATGATCGTGGTTCATCGTTTTCCCCCTTTGTCTACAAATAGCCTCTTCAGTTCCCGGATCTCCATCTCTAGATCACTTTCCCTCCCGGTTAGATGTAACCGCTCGCAAGGTTCACGTCCCCGTCGTGGAGCTCCGCCAGTTGGGCCGTGGCTTTCTCGCCGGAGACGGCGTCTACCAGCGTAGCGCCAGGTGCCCGCTCGGAATATGCCCGGATCGATGTCTGGAGTGCAGCCTTAAGGCTGCATTCCCATTCGGGCTATCTCTTGCTCTTCAAAGACGCTATCCAATGCCGCTCAGGACCCGCTCCAGATCCCCGCGCACCTGACCCAGGCCCTCTTCCATATAAGGATAGGCAAGCCAGACCGTGCCCACGCCGAAGAGGGTCCCGGTGATGGTGCGCAGCCACCAGGTGCTCTCCCGCCAGCCGAAGAGCTGGGTGAAGCCGTCAAGGGCCATGGGCGCAATGAAGAGGAGATAGGCCGGCCAGGGAAGGGGGCGCAGTCGAGCCCGCACCAGGTCGAAGGCCAGGCCAGCCACCATGATGGAGCCATAGATGGCCAGGCTGCGCTGGTCCAGGGCAGTGGGATAGCCGAAGAGCAGGTAGTGCCGCCACCAGACCTGGTGGCAGATGAGCCGATAGGCCAGATAGAGAGCCTGGGCCGGGACTGTCCACCCGGCGCCCATCAGGATGGGCGCGACCAGCGACAGCCCTACGAGCATCCCCATAAAGAGATTGAAGAGGGCCAGCCAGTGCCGGGCGAAGGCGAGCACAGCCCGGTCCAGAAAGATCACCATCTCTCTCTTCCGGCCCGTCACCCTGGCCTCAGCGGTGTGCGACATCTCTCACCTGTCTCCTCTTGGGCTTCTGGCCACTTCCACCGCGTACGCCGGCCGGAGGGCCGTCCCCAGCTCAGACGATTTATGTCTCAACCATCCCCAGGCCACCAGGGCTGCTAGGCCCAGATAGGCCGCCCTACCCAACAGCTGACTCCAATTGAACCCCCACAAGATCGCCACGGCTACCCCCAGGGCGCTGCCGGCCACGGTCATGATGCCGTTGACCCCCCACATCAGGGCTGCAGTGCCCGGCCCGGCCATGTCCTTAGCCATCCTCAGGCCCGATGGAAATGGGATACCCAAAAGAAGTCCCAGTGGGAATATAAGGAGTCCCACCAGGCCCAGGCGCAGGGTCATGTGCCAGGCCAGGGCTAGAGCCACCAGTTGGGGCACAAGCATGGCCACCGCGATGGTCAATAGGCCCGCCCCCAGGGAGGCCAGGGCCGCCAGCCGCGGCAAGTCCCCTGACGGGACCCTCCCAGACAGCAGGCTCCCCAGCCCGCCCGAGGCCAGCAAGAGGAAGATGACGGCGGCCATGGCGGTGGTCGGGTGGCCGATGAACAGGGCCAGGCGCTGGATCAGGCTGATCTCCACCAGCATGAAGCCTACTCCCAGTAGTGAGAAGTAGGGCACGAGCTTCGCCTTGATCGAGGGCTCGGCGCCAGAGCCCCGGCTCAGGGAGGGGTAGCCCCAGGCCACCAAAAGCCCCAGCAGGAGCAGGAGCGACCACAAGGCCCCGGGAAGCCCCGGCGCGGTGAAGTAGAAGAAGGGCTGATCGTCGGATACTGGTGTCATCCTGGCCGGGGTGAACCCCTGAATGAACTCCGGCAGGCCCCGCTGGCCTTCCGCCAGGGACACGAAGGGCCCGGTGGCCTGCACGTGCGGGACGAAGAGCGGGGTGAGACCCGCCGCGATGGCTCGTTCCTTCATCTCACCGGCCCCGAACGGCGAAATGGGCTCACGGCGCAGGATCAAGAGAGGGTACATGGGCGAGGCACCGTGCCCCATGGCCACCGCCGGTTTCTTATCGGTGAACATGGCCAGGTGCCGGGTGGCCTGAGCCGGGCTCTCCCCCTTTCGTGAGATGGCCGCCACCGCGGTGACGAAGGCCCGGGTCAGGTCTCTTTCGTCGTGGAGCTTGAAGATCACCTGGCCCTGAGGCGTCAGGTGGTCCAGGTAGTCCTGGAACGCTTCCGCGGTGTACAGGTAATTCTCCGAGAGGGCCAGGCCGTTCATCTCGGCGGCCTGGGCCACGGTCAAGGATAGATAGATGGTGTCGAAACGTTCCGGGCTACGCCGCAAGTAGTTGCGGCCCTCACCGACCACGGTTTTCACGCCGGGCAGGTCGTAGACGCCACCGTTGAAGTCGGCGAAGCGCCGCACTGCCCTCACCGTGCCCTGGTTGAGCTCCACCGCGGTGATATCCCTGCTACCGCCCAGGAGGGCCAGGAGCACGTCCTTCCCGCCGCCGGGGCCGATGATCAGGGTCTTGCCCGGCGCTTCCAGGCTGAAGGGAAAGAACCCGATGTCCCGTTTCAGCGCTGCCACCGGGCCTTCCGGGAAGCGATACATCACCGAACCGGAGCCACCGTCAATGTACACGATCTTCTCGTCGGGCAGGGAGGGCAACTCCACCACATCGGTCCGGGCAAAGGCGTCCCAGTCGGAGTAGACGATGGAGGCCGGGCGCTTGGGATCGTTCAGTTCCAGGGTCATGGGCTTGTCCGCCAGTCTGATGCCCCTGAACTCCAGGTCCAGGCCTTGGCCGGTGGCGGTGAGGACCAGGGCCCAGCTCAGGACCGCCACCCCGGCCAGGTTCGCGGCGAGCTGCCGTGGGGATGTGGGAAAGGAAAAGGCCACGCCAGCCAGGCTCAGGGTAACTATTCCCAGCACGGCCGTCCCGATGCCGCCCAAGAGGCCCAGAAGGGGCAACGCCAGGAGCACGCCGCTGCCGGCGCCAAAGAGATCGCTCCAGTACAGGGAACTGCTCTGCTTCACGAATCGGGTGAAGACAAGCCCCAAGGCCATACCTGAGGGGAGGAAGACCACCGTAGCCAGGGCCAGGTAGATGAGGAGCGAATCGAACCAGGCCAGGCGAACCAGGAGGACCAGAGCGGCCAGGGACACGAGGGCCCCGGCCCCGGAAAAGACGGCGACGGTTCTCAGCGAAGAGGATGAGGAGAGGGGGACCAGGCGTTTTCGGTACACCAGCAGGCTCCCCAGGCCCAGTCCCAGAATGGCCACCGAGAGCACCAGGAAGACGTACTGATAGGCCAGGAAGACCGAAAGGATCCTGGTCAGCGACAACTCCAGCGCCATCACGCTCCAGGAGACCAGGAAGACCCCCAGGTGGGTGGCAACCACGTTGCTGCTTACCCCCTGCCCGATTCTCAAAGACGATCTATCCCTTAGTGGCATTTCGTTGGCCCGCCCTGTCCGCCCTCAGCCGTTCCGCCCCGGCCGTCGGAGCTGCTCCCGGTCGCGGCCTTGTCCTGAGGTTCGGCCACGAAGCGCATCAAGAGCAAATGGCCCAGCGGACAGAGCAGGATCAGGATCACATAGCCCAGGGAGGTCAAGGGCACTCCCAGAACGGTAATGACGGCGAAGGCCACCAGAGGAACCAGGCAGCAGATGAGCATGATCAGCAGGTGTCTATTGTTCATGGAGTGACTGGAATGGTCCATCTCCCGCCTCCTTATATCCCAGAGACAACTGCGACTACGAACGGGTGCAGCCTATCACAATCACGGGCGCTTGTATTTAAAAGGGCATTAAGAGGGAGTTAAGATCTGGTTAAAGTTTGACGTGCCCAATGGTTGACCTCCTCATGCCTTCGGCAGGCGGAAGGTAAAGGTGGCGCCCTGCCCCTCCTGGCTCTCCGCCCAGATCTCCCCGCCCTGGGCGTGCACCAGCTCCCGGACGATGGCCAGCCCCAACCCCACCCCCGGCCGTTCCCGGAACCTCCGGCCCGCTCCCTGGTAGAATCTCTGGAAGACCCGGGGCAGGTCCTGGGCAGCAATGCCCACGCCGGTGTCCGCCACCGCTATGCACACATCATGGCCGGCCTCTTCTGCAGTGACGACAACCTGCCCGTCGGCAGGGGTGAATTTCAAGGCGTTGTCCATAAGGTTGGCCAGGATCTGCATCAGCCGATCGGCGTCTGCCCGTACCAGAGGGATACGCCGGGGCACCTGGGCGGTGAGGCCGATGCTGCGCCCCTGAGCCTCAGCCTGATATCTGGATATGGCTCGGGCGACCACCTCTTCCACCGCCACCGCGGACAGGTGAAGCTCAGGCGGCCCGGCCTCCAGCCGTGAGAGCTGCACCAGATCGCCGGTGAGCCTCCCCAGCCTGGCCAATTCCTCATCGATGCCCTGCAGGAGCCGGTTCAGCATCCGCGGGTCGTCTTTGGCCCCGCGCCGGAGGGTCTCCACGCCGGCCCGCATGGCCCCCACGGGACTCCGCAGCTCGTGAGATAAGTCGGCCAGGAAGCTACGCCGGCCCATCTCCAACTCGTCCAGGCGCCGGGCCATCTGGTTAAAGCTGTCACCAAGCTGTTCCAGCTCATCGCCGGTCTTCACCTTCACTTGCTGGGAGAAGTCTCCCTGGGCCACCGCGTGGGCGGCGGAACTCAAGGCCTCCACGGGACGGGTGATATTGCCGGCCAGGTGCCAGGCGATGATGAGCGCCAGGCCGCCGGCCACCAACACGCTGGAGGCGATGGTCAGCCTTAGCTGGCGCACCGCGGTTTCCACCTCCACCAGGGCGTGGGACAGCCTGATGACACCCACCACCTCCCCTTGATGGCGAACCGGCAGGGTCACGTAGAAAGAGTCAGCCTTGAGGACGCTGCTCTCCTGCCTTCCCCGGGTGGCCCTGCCGCGCAGGGCCTCGGCCACTCCAGGTTCGCTATCCAGCTGGCCGATCCGCCCCCTGTCCTCCTCCCGGGAGGAGGCCAGGAGTGTCCCCGTGCGGTCCAGAACCAGTATCCGGGCCTGGGGCATCATCGGGGTGTCGGGGCTGGCATGGGGGCCCTGAAGGATGATCCCAGTGCGGTCTGCTGCCAGGTCGTCTCGCACCCGATCGGCGATGACGATTCCCTCGGAGGCCAGGTCGTCCTGTAAGTGCCTGAGGTAGAACTCCTCCAGAGCATACACCAGGTAGAAGCCCAGGGTGGAGAGGGCCAGGGATATGGGGATGATGTAACTGAGGATAAGTTTCCAGCGTAGCCGTTTAGGCGTCATCTTTTACCGAGGCAAATCTATAACCGACGCCGCGGACAGTGAGGATGTATTGCGGCTCATGGGGGTCTGGTTCGATCTTCTGGCGCAGCCAATGGATGTGCACGTCTAGCGTCTTCGGGTCGCCGAAGAAATCCTCGCCCCAGACAGCATCCAGAATGGCCTGGCGGTCCACCACGCGACCGGCGTTAGCCACCAGGAGTCGCAAAAGCTCGTATCCCTTGGGTGGCAGCGCCACCGGCTTACCACCAATGGCCACCTGATGGGTGGATTGGTCAATGGTGATGTCCCCGACTCGGATCACCTCCGCCGTGGGCAGACCGGCGGCCAGGGCCCTGGTCCGTCGCAACACCGCCCGCACTCGCGCCAATAGCTCCCCCATGCTGAAGGGCTTGCTGACGTAGTCGTCGGCACCGATCTCCAGCCCCACGATCCTATCGGTCTCCTCGCCCCTGGCCGTCAGGAAGATCACCGGCGTCTTGGACTGAGCCTGGACCACCCGGCAAACCTCCAGGCCATCCACGCCGGGCAGGCCGATGTCGATGATCATCAACTCTGGCTTCTCTCGGCGGGCTCTCTCCACGCCCTCCTCGCCGCTGGCAGCGGAGAGCACGGTGTAGCCCTGTTTCCGCAGATTATAGGTCAGCGAATCCCGGAGTAGCTGGTTGTCTTCTACGATCAGAATGGTACCGCGCATACGAACCCCCGAAAATGGCCATGTCCTGCCGGTGGCCAGCTCTAGCATAGCACGAAGGCAAGCGGTTGCCGTTCTTGCTCAGAAAGGTTGGTAGCGATCATGAGTTTCCGACCCCCAGGAACACTTCCGGCTGGCTCGCGAACTCACCCCGGCATCCCTTCGAGCAAAAGTAGAACGTCTGCCCGCCGATCTCCAGCGTCGCCGCCGCCTTCTCTCGCTCCACCGCCATGCCGCATACCGGATCGGTCGCCATCGTCACCATCTCCTTGAACTGTCCATCTTCCAGCCAAAGCACCCGGTCGGCGATGTCTTTAATCCGCTGGTCGTGGCTAACGATCACCACGCTCCGGCCCTGCTCTTTGGCGATCTGCCGCAGCAGCCGCATGATCTCGTGACCGATCTTAGAGTCCAGGTTGGCCGTCGGCTCGTCGGCGAGGATGAGGGCAGAGTCGTTCGCCAGGGCGCGAGCAATCGCTACGCGCTGTTTTTCGCCGCCGGACAATTTTTCCGGCAGAAAGTTCAGTCGCTCACCCAGTCCCAGGTCGGTGAGCAGAGCCGCCGCCTTCTGTTGCGCTGCACCGTGTTTCATGCCGGCCAGCTCTGCGACGATGGCCACGTTCTCCAGCACCGTGAGCGCCGAGAGCAGATTGAAATCCTGGAAGATGAATCCGAACTGGCGCAGGCGAATGTCGGGCAGGCGGTTTTCCGCCAACGCGCTGATGATTTCGCCATTGAGTTGAATCGTTCCCTCCGTCGGCTTGAGCAGCGCACCCATCATCGAGAGGAGAGTGGTCTTCCCGGAGCCTGATGGCCCCATGATCAGCACGACCTCGCCCGGCTCAACGGTGAGCGAAACGTCACGGACGGCTATCACCTCCGTAGCGCCGGAGCCATAGTGTCTAGTCACGCGCGTGATTTGCAATGTTGGGCTGGTCATTTCACTCCTCTCTGGAATACCACGGCCGGGTCAAGCCCGGCGATTTGTTTGATCGGCAAAATCGCCAAGAGTCCGGCGATGACGAGCGACAGGCTGCCAACTTTGAGCAGCGAAGCGCCGCTGACTTGCAGCGCTAGGTTGAGTCCCAGCCTGGGCACGATCACTGATAGCAGCAGCGTGAAGGCCAACCCCAGGGCGAACCCCAGAGCAGCGCTGTAAAGCGCTTGCGCCAGGACTACGCGGTATAGACGCCCATTGCGTGCGCCGAGGGCTTTGAGTACGCCATACTCTGCCCGCCGGGCGAATGTGGCGGTGTACACGGTGAGAGCTATCACCGCCAGCCCGATGAGAAAGCCCACCAGGTTCATGATGGCCACCACATCGGTGCTCATGTCTTTGATGACCTTGCGCTCCTGTTCGCCAAATGCCAGCCGCGACTGAGCGGTCACCCCGTCAACCTTTGCTTCAATCCGTGCTGCGATTGTCTCTGGCGATTCACCCGGCCTGACCCTCACCAGCAAGAAACTCACCGCCTGAGCGTTCCCGCGCATCCGTGCAAAGTCCTCCATCGAGATGAATGCCACGGAGTTGACCAGGCTGGCGGTGCCCTCGGACAGGCTGGCGATTTTGAATTCCTGTCCCAGGATTTTGACCTTGTCCCCTATCTCCATGCCTGACTTTTCCGCTACCCCGCGATCAATAACCGCCTCCCCGGCCGTCGGGATCGAGATCCCTCTAGCGACTCGCCACGGCCCTCCCACTACGGCATCCGGCGGCAGACCAATCACGTAAGCCAGGTTGCGCTCCTGGCCCACGACGATCATGTTCGTCAGATACAGGATGGGCGTGACCGATTCGACCCCCGGCACAGCTTTCACCTCGTCCACTACGGATGCAGGGAGCGAGGAGGAGGCCATGTGCATGTTCCGCACCCCAGGTTGCGAGACGAAGATATCCGCGCCGGAGTGATCAATGTAGGCCGTGACCTGCCGTTCTACCCCTACAAAGATCGCGTCCAGTGAAAGGATTAATAGTAGCGCCAGGGCCACCCCGCCCACGGAGATCACGAGCTGGACTTTGTTTTGAAAAAGATTGCGATAGGCTAAGCGCAGCATGTTGCCCTACCTCCGGAAGACATCTGCCGGGGCAAGCCCGGCGATGACACGAGCAGGGAAGAACGCCGCCAGCAACGCCATGGTCAATCCGACAACGAGGCCCCAGGCGACCGCCGTGGGCTCAAACGTCACCAGGAACTGCGGTCGCAGCGTCATGATCAGTTGGGCCGCGCTGAGGGCAAGCCCCACCCCAGCTATGGATCCTGTGCTTGTGACGATGAGTGCCTGCGTGGTTACCACCCGATAGAGCACCCCGTTCCTGGCGCCAATGGCCTTGAGCACGCCATACTCGCGCTGCCGTTCCACAGTGGCCGTGTAGATCACCAACCCCACCACCAGCGTCCCCACGAGAAAGGCAATCCCAACCATTAGCCGGATCGGCGCGCTGAAGTAACGGGCGAAGAGCTTTTGGTCGTTGGTGATCATTTCGTGCTTGAGCGAGGCCTCGGTGCCCGGCAAATCGTCCAGGCGACTCAGCAACTCTTCCAGCGCAATCCCGTCAGACGGAGATACCAATAGAAAACTCGTCGCACTTGGCGCGCGCAGGAGCGATTCCGTCGCGGTCTTGCGGACGAAGAGAAAGCTTGTCATCCACGAGGTCGTTCCTGCCGACAGTCCCACCACAGTGAACTCCCGTCCCATGATGTCGAATTTGTCGCCGAGCACCATGCCATGCCGCCGGGCCAGCACACTGTCGAAGACCACCTCGTCGTCTGCCTTAGGTTCACGCCCTTCGGCAAGGCGCCACGGGCCGCCTCCGATCGCCGGGTCATACCCCACCAGGTAGGCCGGTTGTTTCTTCCCATGCAGGTCAAGGATGATGAACTGGGAGAGGATAGGCACTATCTCTGAGACCCCTTTCACCTTGCGGGCGGAATCGGCGGTGCCAGTGGGGAGAAGTGAAGTGGCGCCGAGGAGATTCCTCACCCCCTCCTGGGCCACCACAACCGAGCCGGGAGCATGGTCGAGGTAGGCCGAGAATTGTTGGTACATCCCA
>DYIS01000029.1:12273-14868 GCA_020723545.1 Ktedonobacter racemifer | reverse complement strand
TCCTATTCTAGCAGGAGCTACCCTTCCTGTCACCAACTAAACCTTATATTAGAGACGCCGAGAACGCAGAGAAAAAACTAAAAAGCTCGGCGCGCTCTGTGTCTCGGCGGTTAAACGCTCGTTTTTTCAGCGGAGTCAAACCTCAGCCCTTAATCCTTAATGTAGATCATGTTTGAATTGATACCTAAGGTCCCTCAATATATCCTGGCGCGTCGCTCCGACCGGCCGAAGGTGCTGCCGCTGAACTTGGTGGTGAGCGTGTGTTACCGCTGCAACTCCCGATGCAGCACCTGCAACGTTTGGAGGAAAGAGGCAAAGGAGCTAACGCTGGAGGAGTACGAACACGTCTTCGCCAGCCTGAGGCGAGCGTCGTACTACCTGACCTTTAGCGGCGGCGAACCATTCCTGCGCCACGACCTGGTGGAGATAGTCTCGGCCGCCTATCGCCTGTGCCGGCCTCGGGTGATCACCATTCCCACCAATGGCATCCTGTGGAAGGCCATCCCGGAGCGCGCCGAGGCCATCCTGAGGGCCTGTCCCCGGGCCCAGGTGATCTTTAATCTGTCGCTGGATGGTGTGGGCCAGGAACACGATGCCATCCGCAACGTGCCGGGCAATTACGAGCTGGCCCTGCGCACCTTCGATGGGCTCAAAAGGCTGAGACGCTACCCTAACCTGGTGCTGGGCATCCATACGGTGATCTCCAGATTCAACGTTCAGCGTATCCCGGCCATCTATGCCGAGCTCTCCCAGTTGGGTCCGGACTCCTATATCACCGAGATCGCCGAGCAGCGGGTGGAGCTGGACACGGTGGACTGCGACATCGCCCCCGCGCCGGAGCTTTACGCTCTGGCGGCGAACTTCCTGATCAATGCCATGCGCCAGGGGCGGGCCAGGGGATTCGCCCGCATCACCCAGGCCTTTCGCATGGACTATTATTCCCTGGTACAGAGGATAATCACCGAGAAGCGACAGGTGATACCGTGCTACGCCGGGTGGGCCTCGGCCCACATCGCCCCCGGCGGCGACGTGTGGACCTGCTGTACTCGGGCCGACCCGGCGGGCAACCTCCGGGAGATGGGGTACGACTTCGCACGGGTCTGGCAGACGCCCAGGGCCCAGGCTTTGCGCCGGAGCATCCGCGAGAACGAGTGTTATTGCCCCATGGCCAATGCCAGCTACACCAACATGTTCCTGGATCTGCCCACGCTCATTCGTGTGGCGGGGAGGGTGGCCTTCTAGAAATGCGGCCGAGAACCCCACCCCCGACAAGGTCGGGGCGGAGTTCGCTGAGATCTTTCAGTTATCTCTGCGCTCTCAGCGGTCTCGGCGGTAAAAACAGCTATTCGGCTGCGCTTCTAGAGACGGGAAGATGAGAGCTGAAAAGGCACTGGCGCAGGTTGCCCTGGTTAAGGGCGACGACCGCTATACCAATATCACGAAGGCCCTGGAACTGATCGCCGGCGATGTGGCCGTGGGCCAGAAACGCCGCATCCTTGTGAAGCCCAACTTCGTCTCCACCACCCGCCAGTTGGCTGCCACCCACGTGGAGGCGGTCCAGGCGGTGCTGGAGTTCCTGAAAAACCGGACTCATGCGGAGATAGTCATCGCCGAGGGGGCCGCCCTGGTGGATACCTTCGACGGCTATCGCAATTTCGGTTACCAGGCGCTGGCTAGGGATTATCACGTGACGTTGGTGGACCTAAACCGGGATGCCTGGGTGCCTCTAATGGTCTATGACCGAGACCTCCGGCCCTTCGCCGTGCGGGTGGCGAGGACGGTGGTGGAGAGCGACTATCGCATTTCCGTCGGCCCGCCCAAGACCCACGACGTGGTCGTGGTCACGCTGTCCTTGAAGAACATGGTCATGGGCAGCGTGATTCGGGAGGAAACCAGGGGGCCGGGGAACGCCCGGGTGCTCAGCTCCCTGGGTTCGGTCATACCGCAGTCGGTCAAACGTTCGCCACTGTACGAATCGGTGAAGAGCCGGGTCCTCGGCCCCTTTGGCCGTTCGGACAAGTTCGCCATGCACCAGGGCTACCCGGCCATGAACCTGAACCTCTATCTGGTGGGACGACACGTGTACCCCCATCTGGCGGTGATCGACGGCTTCGAGGCCATGGAAGGGGACGGGCCGGTCTTTGGTGACCCGGTGGAGCTGAGGCTGGCCATCGCCAGCGCCGATTTCCTGGCCGCCGATACGGTGGCGACCCGGATCATGGGCTTCGACGTCAACGACGTCGGCTATCTACACTACTGCCGGAGAGCCGGCCTGGGGACCGGTGACCTGGCGCACATCGCCATCCTGGGCGCATCGCTCGCCGAATCCCTGCGGCCATTTAAGCCCCACTCCACCATCGCTGCTCAACGAGCCTGGCGGACGCCTGAGGCCGAGGAGTGTCTGGCGCATATTTTCAACAGCACGACCCGAGTTGCTGCCCCATGAATTGACGCTTCTCTTCGGTTTCTGGTATACTAACAGCCAACAAGCCAGGCGGGAGCATCAAAAGCTCCCGGATTTTGCGTTTGGAGGTCTCCTCACAGCCGTGCACATAACAGTCACCGGCGGGGCCGGGTTCGTGGGCTCGCACCTGT
>DYIS01000029.1:7993-12263 GCA_020723545.1 Ktedonobacter racemifer | reverse complement strand
AGGCCTTGCTGAACGAAGGGCATTCGGTCCTCTGCCTGCACAACCTGATCACCGGGCACAAGAGGAATATCCAGCATCTGTTGGGCGATCCCGGTTTCCGGTTCCAGGAGCACGATGTCACCCAGCCCATTGCGGTCGAAACTCAGGCTATTTTCCATCTGGCCAGCCCGGCCAGCCCACCGGGCTATCTGGACTATCCTCTGGAGACCTCACTGGTCAACTCCCTGGGCACGTATAACCTGTTAGAGCTGGCCCGGGCCAACCGTGCCAGCTTCCTCCTGGCCTCCACCTCCGAGGTCTACGGAGAGCCGGAGGTTCATCCCCAGTCCGAGGAGTACTGGGGCCACGTGAACCCCCTCGGCGCGCGCAGTTGCTACGACGAGAGCAAGCGCTTTGCCGAATCCCTGACCATGACCTACGTGCGCAAGTTCGACCTGGACGCCAGGATAATACGTATCTTCAATACCTACGGCCCGCACTCTGACCCCAACGACGGCCGGGTGGTGCCTAACTTCGTCACCCAGGCGATCAAGGGCCAGCCCATTACGGTGTACGGCAACGGCACCCAGACCAGGAGCCTGTGTTACGTCTCCGATATGGTGGATGGGATCATCAAGGCCATGTTCACCGAAGGCACCAAAGGGCAGGTGTTCAACCTGGGCAACCCCGATGAGCGCACGGTGATCGAGTTCGCCCAGGTGATCAAACGGCTTAGTGGTTCTGCCTCGCCCATCGAATTCCGTTCGCCGATCAGTGAAGACGACCCCACTCGCCGCTGCCCGGACATCTCCAGGGCCAGGAGCTACCTGAAGTGGGAGCCCAAGGTGGACCTGGAGGAGGGACTGCTCAAAACCATCGCCTGGTTCCGACAAGTGGATTGTTAGCGGTTATGATCGAACACCCAAGCCCCCGCCCATGGCCCATGGCTCGTCCGGCCGGAGGCGAGTCTTTTTATGCGGTCACCGCCACTGTCCTCTTGATGGCGGTCTCGGCCCTGGCCCTGGCCTATCTACCCCTCGCGGCGGCCACGTTTCTGTTGGTGGGCGTTCTTGTGGCCTTGCTCACCCTGGTTAGGATCGAGTTCGCCTGCTATCTCCTGGCCTTCGCCGTGCCTTTCGGCTCCCTGAAACAGTTCCCTCTCGGCCCTTTGGTATTCACCGTTGCTGATCTTCTCGTGGCGTTGCTGGTAGCCGCCTGGACCGCCCAAACGGTGGCCCAAAGGCGAGATCGGGTGCAGAAGGGCCCGCTCTTTCTGCCCATCGTCCTCTTTCTCCTGGCCCAGGCTCTCTCGCTACTGGATGCCGCATTCCTTGCTGGCAGCGCCAAGGAGATGGCCAAGTGGCTGGAGTTCGCCGTGGTCTACCTGGTGGCCATTAACACGTTATCGGCAGAGCAGATCAAGCGCGTCGTCGTATGCTTGCTCCTGGCTGGCATTGCTCAGGGGCTTCAGGGATGGGCCCAGTTTTTCCTCCGCCTTGGCCCGCCCAGCTTCCAGATCGGCGAGCGGTTCCTGCGAGCCTACGGCACCTTCAACCAACCCAATCCTTATGGGGGATTTCTGAACCTGACCCTGCCGGTGGCCTATAGCCTCCTCGTCTGGGGCAACCCGAAGCTTGAAACCTCAAGCCCGCCCGGCCTTCGCCGCTACCTGCCTGGCTTCGCGCGCTCCTGGACTTTGCTGCAGGTGATTTGCGCCGCAGCCCTGGCGATCATGGGTGCGGCCCTGCTCATGACCCTCTCTCGGGGTGCCTGGCTGGGGCTCGCCGTGGCCTTCGTTATCATGCATGCCTTAGAAAGCCGCCGCTCCCTGGCTATATTCGCCCTGGTCAGCGTGTTGGTTGCCGCCGTCCTGTCCCTGGGGGTGTCCGACCTCCTGCCCACCACCCTGGTGGCCCGGGCCAAGACCATCGCTGGAGACTTCGGGGTATTCGACGCCCGCACGGTGAAGGTGACCGATGAGAACTGGGCGGTGGTGGAGCGCATGGCCCACTGGCAGGCGGCCCTGGGCATGCTGTCCGCCTCGCCGATCACCGGGGTGGGCATCGGCAACTATGAGGCCGCATATCCTGTCTATGCCCTGCCCGGATGGGAGGACCCTCTAGGCCACGCCCACAACTACTACCTGAACATCGCGGCGGAAACAGGCCTGGTGGGGCTGGGGGCTTATCTGGCCCTGCTGGCAACCGCCTTCGGCCTTTGTTGGTGGGCCCGGCGTCGGTCGGTGAGCAGCTTCGCCCGGGCCCTGGCCGTTGGTACCCTGGGAGCCCTGGTTGCTCAGTCAACCCACAACCTTTTCGACAACCTCTGGGTCCACGGCATGTGGACATACGCTGGCTTGCTCTTGGGGATGGTTTACGCCGCCCAAGGACACCAGGAAAAGCCGGAGGGGAGACCTTGACTGACCAACTGGAGATCCTGCTGCGCAATACGCGCCTGGCAAAGCAGTTCCTGAAGTTCGCCGTGGTGGGCACCATCGGGGCGGTGGTTGACTTCGGACTGTTAGCGATACTAAAGGAGCTGGTGCACCTGAACCTCTACGTGGCCAACACTTTCTCGTTCACCGCTGCCGTCCTGAACAACTACACCCTAAACACCTTCTGGACATTCGGGGACCAGGAGAACCGCCGTCCCGCGCAACAGCTCGCGCAGTTCTTCCTGGTGAGCATTGTGGGGTTGGGCATCAACCAGGCTTTGCTCTACGTCTTCCACGACATCGTGGGGCTTTGGTATATGCTGGCCAAGGCCATCGCCACGGTGGTGGTGTTAGGCTGGAACTTCACCGCCAACAGGCTCTGGACGTTTCGGGGGGCTTGAGGGGAACGCTGCCGCGTTTTCTATGCTGGGAAGAAGATGGCCAAGATCACGGTGGTAGTGCTCACGAAGAACGAGGAGAAGAATATTTGGGACTGTCTGGAGACGGTCCGTTGGGCGGACGAGCTCATCGTCCTGGACTCCCTGAGCACCGACCGGACGGTGGCCATCGCCCAGCAATACACTCCCCGGGTTTACCAGCGGGAGTTCAAGAACTGGCCCGACCAGCGCAACTTTGCCCTGACCCTGGTTACCGGAGACTGGGTCTTCTTCGTGGATGCCGACGAGCGTTCCACGCCGGAGCTGGAGGCGGAGGTACGCCGGGTGACTCAAGACAGGATCCCGGTGGGTTGGTGGGTGCCGCGCAAGAATATCATCTTCGGGAGGTGGATCCGTCACACCGGGTGGTCTCCGGACTACCAACTGCGCCTGTTCCAGCGCAAGAAGGGACGCTACGACACCAAACGCCTGGTGCATGAGCTGGTGATCCTGGACGGCGAGGCGGGCTACCTAAAGAATACCTTGACCCACCTGAACTACGATAGCCTGAGGCAGTTCCGGGCGAAGCAGCAGGTTTACACCGATCACCAGGCTCAGATGCTCAAAACCCAGGGCGTGCGGCCGAAGTGGCAAAGCTACCTGGGCCAGCCGCTCAGAGAGTTTCACCGCCGGTTCTTCGAACTGGAGGGCTACAAGGACGGCTTTCACGGCCTCCTCTTGAGCCTTTTAATGGCCTACTACGCCTGGCTGACCTACCGTAAGCTTGGTCGCCTGTGGCGGCGGTAGGGACTGCGGCCTTAAGGTCGCTCTCCTGATGCTCTCCCCCATTGCCGCCATTGCCCTCAGCGGCCAAGCCAATTGTCGAAGAGCACCGCCCTGGCTCTCTCCACTAGCTCGTGCTCCTCGTTCGTGGTTAGATGGGCAGACATCGTTGATGCTTGCCTCAAATCAGGGTTGGAACGCCGACCTCTGGAGATCACGCCGTTTCAAACCAAGGCCTCACCGGTTTGGGCGTTCATCCAACGGACTTTCCCCGGCTCCAGGCGGAGCCAGATCCCCTGCTGTGGTTCCACGACGAAGTCGTTGCGAGCGATAACCTTGATCGCCTCGGCCCCTACCTGCACCGTGAGAAGCAGGTGGGAACCCAGCGGCTCGATGACCAGCACCCGGGCCGGCAACCCCTCCCGCGCCGGTTCGGTGGTGGCGTGGATGTTCTCGGCCCGAATGCCGAGGAGCACCGTTTCTCCCGAGCGCTTCTCCATAGAGGGAGCGGCGGCCAGATGATGCCCCCCGACGGAGACGACGGCCTGGTCGCCATTGACCTCGATGGAACCCTTTAAGAAGTTCATCGGCGGATTGCCAATGAAACCGCCCACAAAGATGGTGGCCGGCTCATCGTAGATCCTCATGGGCGTGTCGTGCTGGATGATCTCTCCCTCTTTCAAGATGGCGACATAAT
>DYIS01000029.1:5626-7983 GCA_020723545.1 Ktedonobacter racemifer | reverse complement strand
CCAGGCTCAGGGCCTCTACCTGGTCGTGGGTCACGTAAACGGTGGTAGTCTGAATCTCGTGAAGGAGCCGCTTCAGTTCGGCCCGCATTTGCAATCGCAGGAGGGCATCCAGGTTGCTCAAGGGTTCGTCCATCAGGAGGACCTCGGGCTCCACCACGATGGCTCGTGCCACCGCCACCCGCTGGCGCTGGCCGCCGCTCAATTGGGACGGATAACGCTCTAACAGCTCCGCAATCTGCAAGAGTTCCGCTGCCACCTGCACCCGTTTTTTGATCTCCTGATGGGGCCGCTTCTGCATCCTCAGCCCAAAGGCAATGTTCTCGAAGACGGTGAGATGAGGAAAGACGGCATAACTCTGAAAGACCATGGCGATGCGCCGGCGGCGGGGCGGCAGGTCCGTCACATCCTCCCCGCCGATGCAGATGCGCCCACGGTCTGGGCGTTCCAATCCGGCAATGCAGCGGAGCAGGGTAGTTTTGCCGCACCCGCTGGGCCCCAGCAACACAACGAACTCCCGATCCCTGACGGTCAAGGTCACGTCCCGAACGGCGGTCACCTTGCCGAAGGTTTTACGAACGCCTTCCAGACGAATCTCTGCCATGTGCACCTCACGGATAAGACGCCGGTCATCTGATTTGTAGCCGGTGACCAGCGGTTTGTCCCATGGGACTTGCGATCTGCAACCCTATTTCACTACCCGTCCCCACATGTTGAGCAGGTAACGGCGGATGATGAAGATAAAGACCAGGGCCGGTGCAATAAGAAAGAAACCGCCAGCGAAACGAAAGGGAAGGGGAGATTCGTTCAAAACCGTAAGAACGTGGGCCGGCAGGGTACGGCTCCGCAAGGTCAAGATGGTGGCGGCGAAGACCTCATTCCAGGAAAGAACGAAGGTAAAGATGGCCGCTGCCGCCAACCCTGGCAGCGCCAGGGGCAGAGCGACCCGCATGAAAGCTTGTCGGGGGCTACAACCCAGGGTGAGGGCCGCCTCTTCCAGGTCCCTGGGCACGCTGACGAAGATGCTGTTGGTCACCAGGATGGTAATAGGGAGGGCTAGGGCCGTATGCACCAGGGCCACGCCGAGCAGGGTATCGTACAACCCCCATTGGATGAAGGTAACCGCCAGGGGGATCGAGAGGATCACGATCGGGAAAGCCCGGGTGGTGAGAATGAGGATCTTGAAGGTGTCCCGGCCCGGGAAGACGAAACGGGCCAGGGCATAACCGGCGGGGGTACCGATGGCCAGGGAAAGGACCAGGGTGATCAGGGCCACCCATATGCTGTTGATGGTAGCACCCAGGACGCCGTGGGAGCCGAGAAAAAAGGCCAGCGTATCCAGGGAAAGGGCAGCCGGGAAGAGCGCCTTGGGCCATTGGTAGATCGCCTCACGGGGACTCAGGGAACTGACCGCGATGAGGTAGATGGGAAAGAGCACCCAGGTGGAAAAGAGGATGGCCAGGCCATAGGCCAGGACCCGTCCTGAATGCCGCCGCCAGGAGCCTATCCGTCTCATAGGGCTACTTCCTCCTCACGGGTACGGAGGGCACGAAGGTACAGCACGGTATTTGCTATCGAGATGAATAGAATGAGAACGGCATAGGCGGCAGCCACGTTGGGGTTGCGGTAGCTGCCGTACCAGAAATAGGCCTCCCCCGCCAGGACGGGCATGACCCGACCGGCAAGGGCTATCACTACGGCAAAGACCTGGAAGGCCAAAATGGTACGTAGAATCAAGGCCACCTGCAAGCTGGGCCGCAGGAGGGGCAGGATGACGTAACGGACCCTTTGCCACAATCCGGGTCCAAAGACCTCGGCTGCCTCCACATAGTCCCGGGGGATCATCTGCAGGCCGGCCACCAGGATCACCATGACGATGGCCGTGGCCCGCCAGGTCTCGGCCACGGCGACGGCGAGAAAGAGGCCCTGGGGATTCTCATAACTCAGAATCGGGATCGGCCTCTGGATCAGCCCGATATCACGGAGAAAAGAATTCAGATAACCCCGCTCCGTGAAGATGGAAAGCCAGACGATACCCGCAGCCAGGTCGGAGATCCCCAGGGGGATGGTCCAGATATACAGGAAGAGACCAGACCCCCGCAGGCCGGCTTGAATGAGCAACGCCATGATCAGCGCAAGGGTTGTCTGGAGCGGCACAATCAACAGGATGAGCAAGATGGTATTCCGCAGGGCGTCCTTGAAGGCCACGTCCCCCGCCATCTGTTGCACGTGCCCAAGGGCGAAGCCCCCCTCTGGCGTCTGGAAGGCCAGGAGGAGGGCCTGAGCCATGGGCCAGGCGAAGAAGATCAAGAGAAAGAGAATAGAGGGTAAGAGCAACAGATAAGGCCCCAGGAAGGCGA
>DYIS01000029.1:0-5616 GCA_020723545.1 Ktedonobacter racemifer | reverse complement strand
GGTTCATCCTTCTCTCTTCTCCAACCGACAGGGGAGGGATGGGCCCCTCCCCTGTCCAGAACACTTACTTGACCTTGCAGGGTCCAACGCTGGGCGCATCCGGCGGCCAGCAGGGGGCCTTTGTTTCATCCAAGATCTTCTGCATGGCCTTCGCCTGCTCATCCAGCACCTTGGCTATGTCTTCACCTTTGATCACGATGCGGGTAAAGGTATCCAGGTAGACCTTGTTGAACTCGCCGCCTTTGCCTCCCAGTCCAACCGGCAGCAGGGAAGGCAGGGCAGTCTTGGCCGCCGATTGTTTAGCTACCCCTTCCCCTTCCATGCGGATACCGACCGGCAGGTCCTTGGGGATGGTGGCCTCCACGACCGGGAAAAACCCCACTTCTCGTAAGGTGACGGCCTGCGTCTCCGGGCGGGTAAGGTGCTCGATGAGTTTCTCCGCTCCGGCGCGGTTCGGTGCGCCTTTCGTGATGGCCAGCCCGACGATGACGGGCATGAAGCCTAGTCCTTTGGGGCCGGCAGGTGCCGGCATGACTACGAAGTCGTCGGGTTTCTGTTTCAGGGCATTGATCAGGCGGGCGGTGTGATCGAAGGCGATCCACACCTCCCCGGCCAGGAGCGGCTCCTGCATGAAGTCGTAGGTGGTAGACTGGGGATTCACGTACTGCCACAGGTCCTTGAACTCCTGCCACATCTTCACCGCCTCCGGGCTGCGGTACCCGGTGACCTGGCCTCCGGTGTAAGAGGGATAGAGATAGCCCTGGAAGAAGCGGTGCATCAGCCCCTTGGGGCCGGCGGGGAAGCCCAGTTTCTTCTCGCCGGTGGCCTTCTGGACGTTGGCCGCCCATTGCTTCAGTTGGTCGTAGGTCAGGGCATCCTGATTGGCCCCCGTGGGGAGGTACTGTAGAGCCTTCTTATTGGCCGCCAGGAGGTAGGTGGCCTGCATCCAGGGGATGTAGTACAACTTGTCCTTGGTCCCCATCCGGCCCAATTCCAGAAAGGCGGCGGGGAATTTGCGGTCGCCGAGCTTGGCCAGGAGCGGGGTCAGGTCCTCCAGGGCACCCGCCTCGATGAAGGGCGGGAGGTCGCCGTGGAGGCCGCCCACGACGTCCACGGTAACCTTGCCGGCTTTCTGCTCGGCCAGGATGCGGTCGGTGAAGGGGCCGGTGTCTTCTGGGATGAAGTCTACCTTGGCCGGAAAGCCGGCCAGGATGACCTTGCGCATCTTCTCCGCTTCCTCTACGGGGCGCAGTTGGGTGGAGAGGAAGGTGACCGGGCCAAGGGGAGTTGGCGTGGGACCGCAGGCAGCGCCTAGCCCCGTCAGGCCCAGGAGCAGCGAGGCGATCACGCTCAGGTAAACAATCCGCTTCATTGTTTTCCTCCTCCCTGGAGATAAGTGGTGAGGCGACTAACGTGCCTCTGCATGGGAGACGGGTCTTGCTGCTTTCGCATCACCTCCTGCATGCTCAACCCCACCGGGCGATGAGGTATGGCTTCATGGTCTCAAAGAGCCGCGCCTGGGCCTCCACCACCGCCTCGGCCTGGGCCGTGGTCATCTCCCGGGTCTCGGCGGCGAAGCCCGCCGTCCGGCCGTAGTACAGGGGGACCAGGGCGGCGATGACCTGCCCGCGGTCCAGGCTGGCCTGGTGGTAGGCCGCAGCGAAATCGTAGACGATGCGCACCCAGTCCGCCGCCGGGAAGGCGAAGAGAGCCGGGTCCTGGGCCATGAGGCGCTCCATCGCGGCGCGGCTTTGCGACGAAAGGATGGCCTCCCACATATCCCCGAACTCCCGAATGCCTGCCTGGAGCTTGGCGATCAGCGCTGGCAGGGTGACCGGGATGGCCTCCGGCTCCACCTCCAGGGGTGGGCCGTAACGCGGCACGGGCTGGCTACCATCCACCCGGCACCAGGCGCGCTGGTACGTCTCCATGAGGCTGAAGAGCGTTCCCACCACCTGGGCGAACATGGGCCCCAGGGAGAGGGCGGGGTCTTTGGCGTCGTGTACCTTGGCCCCCAGGCAGGCCTGGCAGACCTTGAAGCCATCGTTGAGGGCAGTGGTGGTCATCCAGATGTCGATGCCATAGCGGGCTATGTCGCTGGCCCAGACGTTCTTCTGCAAGTACCGGCTGGCCAATGCGCCCGAGTACCCGAAATCGCCGCCGATGGGCTGCCGTACCTGCCAGCCATAAAGGGCGCGGGTTAAGGGATAGGCGATATGGTTGGTGATCGTAGCGTCATGTTTGTGACGGGTATAGTAGGGGGCGACGAAATCATATCCCTGTTCTAGAATGGGAGAGGCGAGCAGCTTTATCCACTCCGGCGTGATGCTGCGCAGGTCGCTGTCCACCACCACGCTGGCCCGGGCACCCAATAGCTCTGCCGCCCGAAAGATGGCCCGAAAGGCTGAGCCCTTGCCGGAGGGGCCCTGATAAGTGGTGGCGATCACCTGGACCCCCTCCGGCACCGGGGTGCCCAGCGCTACCTGCATGGTGCCGTCAAAGGAATCGCCATCGGAGTTCATGATCACGGTTTTTAGACCAGGGAAGTATCGCACCGCCCCCTGGGCCGCCATGCGCAGCACGTGGCCGATGGTGCCGGCGTTCTCGTAGCTGGGTATGCCGATGACCAGGTCGGTCTTTCCGATCCGGCTCAGCTGGTCCAGGGCTTCGGGCGGTAAAGCCTCCGGGTCAGCCATGACCACCTCCAATGCGGGGATTACGAGATCGTGCCGCCGCTGGACTCTCGGATCACCAGGGCGGGTCTTAGCAGAATCTGCCTCACCTCCAGGGGTTTACCTTGCAGGGTCTGCAGTAACATCCGGCAGAGCAAGATGCCGATATCGTAAATGGGCTGGCTCACGGTGGTCAAGGAGGGGCGGGAGTGTGCGGCCACGTGGGTATCGTCGAAGCCCACCACGGCCAGGTCGCGCCCCACCCAAAGCCCTCTCTTCCGGGCAGCCCGCATGGCTCCCAGGGCCATGAGGTCGTTGCAGGCCACCACCGCGGTGGGAGGCGGATCTCTGTCCAGGAGCTGGCCCATGGCCACATCTCCGCTCTGCAACGTGAGGTCGCCCCGGGCAAGCAGCCCAGGTTCCATGGCCAGCCCGGCCTCCTCCATGGCCTTGCGAAAGCCCTCCTGGCGATGAAAGCCGAACATCAGCCCTTCGGGGGCAGCGATGAAGCCGATGCGGCGGTGGCCCAGGCCGATGAGATAGCGGGTGGCGTCGTAGACGCCTTGGGTGCCATCCACGTCCACGAAGGGGAAATCCAGCCCCTGGTCGGTCCGGCCGAAGGTCACAAAGGGGAAGCCCTCTTCCAGGAGATAGGCCACCCGCTGGTCCTGAGACCGCGTGCGCACCACGATGAGGCCATCCACCCGTCGGCCCCGGACTATCTTCTGGTAACATGTCCGCTCCTTGGGCCCAGGCGCGCAACGGGTCAGAAGGAGGGCGAATTCGTGCTCCGCCGCCTCGTCAGCGATGCCCGCTAAGAGATCCAGGAAGTAGGGGTCATCGGAGAGGTGGGGCTCCATGGTGGGGATCACCAGGCCGACCATATTGGTGCGGCGGCTTTGCAGGCCCCGGGCGGTGACGTTGGGCTGGTAGTTGAGCAGGCGGGCGATCTCTCGGACCCTCTGGCGGGTCTCCTCGCTGACGTCGGCATACTCATTCAGGGCCTTGGAAACGGTGGCCACCGAGAGTCCCGCCTCCCGGGCCAGGTCCTTTATCCCCACCGCCATGGTCTAGCGCCCCAGCTTCAGAAAACGTTTTCGAGAGAAGGGCAAAAAATATGCTCAATGCCCATTATAATTATACTCCGAAATCGTTTTCGGGTCAAGGTCAAAACCTTAAAAAATTAAGGCAAAATACAGGTCGTTGACGTTGGTTCTGGTAGGGCCGGTCACCAACTGCTCTTCCAGGGCCTGGAAAAAGCGATAGGAGTCATTCCGGGCAAGGTGGTCAGCGGGATTCAAGCCCCGGGCCCGGGCCCGTTCCACGGTGGAGCCGTCCACGATGGCGCCGGCGGCATCGGTGGGGCCGTCGGAGCCATCGGTGGCGGCGCTGAGCAGGGTGACGTCCACCAGCCCCTCCAGGGCGATGGCGGCGGCCAGGGCCAGCTCCTGGTTGCGGCCGCCCAGGCCGTCGCCCTTCACGGTGACGGTGGTCTCGCCGCCGGCGATCAGGCACGCCGGCCTGGCCACCGGCCGATGGTGGAAATACACCTCCTTGGCCAGCCCCGCCAAGACCCGGGCCACCTCCCGGGCCTCGCCTTCGACGTAGGTGGACAAAAGCAAGGTGTTGAAGCCAAGCTCTCGGGCTTTCTTCTCCGCCGCAGCCGCCGCGGTTTCGCTGGAGCCGATGATCAGGTTCTGCACTCGGGCGAAGACCGGGTCTCCCGGCTTGGGTGTGTCGGGGATGAGCCCCTGCCGGCCGCGACTCAGGCGTTTCACCACGCTGGCGGGGGCGGTGCCGGTAAGCCCGTATCGCTCCAGGACCTGCCAGGCATCGCCAAAGGTGGAGGGATCGGGCACCGTGGGGCCCGAGGCGATGACGTCCAGGGGGTTCCCCACCACGTCGGACAGAACAAGCGAGATCACCTGGGCGGGACCGGCCAGCCGGGCCAGGTTGCCGCCCTTGAGACACGAGAGGTGCTTCCGCACGGTGTTGATCTCGTTGATGGTGGCGCCGCAGCGCAGGAGAAGCTCGGTTAGGCCTTGCTTATCCTCCAGGGTCACTTCCGGAGCCGGTAGGGCCAGGAGGGCCGAGCCGCCGCCGGAGAGGAGGCAGAGCACCAGGTCATCCGCCCCAGCCCCGTCTACCATCTGGCGGATGCGCTGGGCCCCCAGGAGCCCATTCTCGTCCGGTATCGGGTGCCCGGCCTCCTGGACCGCCACGATACGGGTTGGGGCACTGTGGCCGTATTTCACATTGACGAGGCCAGCGGTGATGTGGTTGCCGAGCACCTCCTCCAGTCCCTGGGCCATGGCGGCGCTGGCCTTTCCGGCCCCCACCACTATGATCCGTTGACAGCGCCGCAGGTCATAGTTGCGCGGGCCGACCCGCAGGGAGGAGTCTTCCAGAGAGACGAAGCGCTTGACCGCCTCGATGGGATCCACTGCGGCCAGGGCGGCGTAAAGAATGGCCAGGGCTTTATCGCGCCTGGCCATCATATCTGCCTCAGTAGGTCTACTTCTTTTCACCTTCAAGCCATGTATCCCTCGGGTCGAACCCACCGCCCACGTCAGTATCTCTCGTAGCGCTCGATGTCCCAGACGAAGACGGTGGCCCCGCCAATGGCAACCTCCACCGGCGTGGGCAGGTCTGGGGCGCCCAGGGGCAGCATGGAGGGCATGACGTTCACCAGTTGTGTGCGGGCCTGGCAGTGGGTCTTGATCAGGCCCAGGGCCTCCTCCAACTGGTGCACTTCCACCCCCAAGAGCAGCGTGGTATTCCCACTGCGCAAGAACCCCCCGGTGGTGCTGATCTTGGTGGCCTTAAGGCCGCTCTCCATAAGGGCATCCAGGAGCACGTCGGCGTCCTCGTCCTGGACCATGGCGACGATGAGCTTCATCCCTCGCCTCGCTCGGCCATGGCGGTGGCGCCGCTCAGGGACTGG
>DYIS01000028.1 GCA_020723545.1 Ktedonobacter racemifer | reverse complement strand
GGCCGACCCCTTTCAGGTCGGTGAATGAGCCAGGCTTGTCCTGGCACACCCGAGAGCGCAGAGCCAATCTACGGACCAAAGGACTAAGGACTACGGACTACGGACCAGTGGAAACCTAGCGCGAATAGTACTCGACAATCAATTGCTCACTCAGCGCCATGTCGATCTCCGCTCTGACGGGCATGTACTGCACGCGCCCAGAAAGCGTCCTGGCATCCATGCTGAGCCAGGTGGGAATTGACTTCCGGGCTATATCCTTGGCAACCCCCTTGAAGTATTCGGATTCCCGGCTCGACTCTCTCAGCGTCACCACATCGCCCGGCTTGAGCAGGCAGGATGGCACGTTGGTTTTGACGCCATTGAGGTTGAAATGACCATGTCTCACTAGTTGCCTGGCCTGGGCCCGTGAATCAGCCAGGCCCAGACGATAGATGATGTTGTCCAGGCGCATCTCCAAAATCTGCAGGAGATTCTCGCCCGTGGCTCCGGGGCGCCGCTCCGCTTCGCTGAAGTGGCGTTTGAACTGCCGCTCCAGGAGGCCATAGATGCGTCGCGCCTTTTGCTTTTCCCGCAGTTGAACCGCGTACTCCGACGGTTTCCGGCGCCGTTGGCCGTGGCCCCCCGGCGCATAGGCACGCCGCTCCACCGCACACTTGGGCGTCAAGCAGCGATCTCCCTTCAAGAAAAGCTTGGTTCCCTCGCGCCGGCACAGCTTGCAAACCGGCCCAATGTATCTTGCCATTGCTCCTCCAGTCTGTCACATGAAACCAAGTGTCACCCGAAATCAAGAACCCGTCATACCCGCCGACGTTTGGGGGGCCGACAGCCGTTATGAGGGATCGGCGTCACATCGGTGATGGAGGTGATCATGAGGCCAGCGGCCTGCAAGGCACGAATCGCCGCCTCGCGTCCGGCTCCCGGACCTTTCACGTACACCTCTACCTGGCGCATGCCCACCTCCTGGGCTCGACGGGCCGCTCCTTCCGCCGCCATCTGGGCCGCGAAGGGGGTGCTCTTGCGGGAGCCCTTGAATCCACTCTGCCCGGCGCTTCCCCAGGCGATGACCCCGCCCTGGGGATCGGTTATCGTCACGATAGTGTTATTGAAAGTGGACTGGATGTGGGCTTGCCCCCGCGGGACAACCCTCTTTTCGCGCTTCTTGGCCCCCCGGGCGGCCCGCTTCTTCGGAACAGCCCCAGTCCCTGCCGTCGCCTGGGACTGCGCACCTGTAGCGCCTTTTACTTTGGTCTCTGCCATCCTGTGCTCCTCGTCTAAACCCCTTTATTCCACGAAGTCTCGAAGCCAGAGGCTGAGCAAAACGCCCGTGGGATCAGCACGCTCCCATCGCCCAGACCTCTAGCCTCTCGCCGTCAGTCTTTACTTCTTCGCCACTGCCCTGCGGCGGCCGGCCACGGTCTTTCTGGGGCCCCGTTTGGTCCGCGCATTGGTCCTGGTGCGTTGGCCGTGGACAGGGAGGTTGCGGCGGTGGCGCACCCCGCGGTAACACCCGATCTCAGTCAGCCTCTTGATGTTCAGGTTGACCTCCCGGCGTAGGTCCCCTTCGACCTTGTAATTCTTGTCGACGACCTCCCGAATGCGACTGACCTCCTCCTCCGTGAGCTCTTTCACCCTGGTGTCTGGACTAACCCGGGCCTTGGCCAGGATCTCCCGGCTGTTGGAGGAGCCAATGCCGTAGATATAACGTAACGAGACCTCTACCCGCTTGTCCCGGGGGATATCTACTCCCGAAATTCTGGCCACGCCTTCCTCCTATCCCTGCTTCTGCTTGTGCTTGGGGTTTTGGCAGATCACGACCACCGCCCCTCGTCGCTTTATGATCTTGCATTTCTCGCATCGTGCTTTGACCGACGCCCGTACTTTCACTTGTAATCCTCCAAAGGTTATGCCAGACAGGGTGCTCGCTTTCTTTACTAGTAAAGGAAGCCCAGCACCGGATTATCTATATCGATAGACGATGCGACCACGCTTCAGGTCGTACGGGGATAGCTCCACTAGCACCCGATCTCCAGGCAGGATCCGAATGAAGTTCAAACGAATCTTACCCGAGATATGCGCCAGCACGGTGTGCCCGCTGGCCAACGACACCTTGAACATGGCATTGGGCAGGGCCTCGGTCACCGTCCCTTCGACCTCGATCGCATCCTTTTTGGCCATCGTGTCCTCGCCGCCGTCCTACATTCTCGTCAAGATCTCGGGCTCACCATCAGTGACAGCTACCGTATGCTCATAGTGTGCCGACAGGTCCCCGTCCTTGGTCACCACCGTCCAGGCATCGCCTTTGACCTCCACCTCATAGGTGCCTGCGTTCACCATGGGCTCCAGGGCAAAGGTCATGCCAGTCCGTAAGGGGATGCCCTGTCCCGGGCTTCCGAAGTTCGGGATCTGGGGCTCCTCGTGCATATCCCGGCCGATGCCATGTCCCACATACTGGCGAACCACCGAGAAACCACGGCTCTCCGCCGCCGACTGGATGGCCCAGGAGATATCACCGACCCGGTTACCGGCTCGAGAGGCCGCAATGCCCGCCTCCAGGGCCAGACGAGCGGCCTCCATCAAGGCCTGCGCCTGAGAACTGACCTTGCCGACGCCCACCGTCACCGCAGCATCGCCCTGAAAGCCCTGATAGATGGCCCCCAGGTCCAGGCTGACGATGTCGCCCTCCTGCAGCACGCGCTTGCCCGGAATGCCATGGACCACCTCTTCATTGATCGAGACGCACAAGGACGCCGGAAACCCCCGGTATCCCTTGAAAGAGGGCTTAGCCCCCTGCCCGACAATAGCGCGATAGGCCACGGCATCCAGCTCGCCAGTGGTAACGCCCGGTTTGATTTTCTCGATCAGGAGAGCCAGGGTAACCGCCACGATGCGGCCCGCCTGGCGCATCAGGGCTATTTCGCGCCTCGACTTCAAAATGACTGCCACGTCACGCGTCCTGGGCTTCGCTGAAGGGCGCCGCCTCGAGAGCATTGACCTTGACCACCAGCTCTTCCTGAACGCTCTCTGCACCCTGATCGCCATTTACCTCGACCAACAACCCGGCATGCCGGTAGTACTCGATCAGAGGCATCGTCTGCGAAAAGTACACCTGAAGGCGCCTTCGCGCCGTCTCCCAGGTATCATCTTCGCGCTGGTAAACCCGGCCGCCGCACCTATCGCACCGGCCCGCCACCCGGGGCGGATGAAACGTCTGGTGATAGGTAGCCTGGCAGTTCGAGCAAGTAAGGCGTCCCGCAAGTCGCGTCAGGAGCACCTGATCCGGTGCCTTGATGTACAGCACACCGGCCAGCCTCTTGCCATCTCCAACCAACTCCTGGTCCAACGCCTGGGCCTGGGCCATGGTCCTCGGAAAACCGTCCAGTAGTGCCCCGTCACGGCAATCGGGCTGGTGGAGCCTCTCCATCACCATCGCCACCGTCAGGTCATCGGGCACCAGTGCGCCTTGGTCCACGTAGGCTTTAGCCCGCCGGCCCAGGGGCGTCCCCCTGCCGATATTCTCCCGAAAGAGGTCACCCGAGGCCACATGAGTGATGGAGAGCCGCTCCGCCAACTTCACCGCCTGCGTGCCTTTCCCTGCCCCCGGTGGGCCTAACAGGACCAGATACAACTCGATCACCTGGGCAGATGCAGGCCTGGTCACGCCCGCGCACCGATCTTCGGTGCCTCAACCTCCACCTGCCCGTTCCCTAATACGATAATAGCCGATCTATTTATTTGATGAACCCTTCGTAGTGCCGCATCAGAAGCTGGGCTTCCAATTGCTTCATTGTGTCTAGCACCACACCGACCACGATCAAGATGCCCGTGCTGGATATCTGCAGCGTCTGCACGTTGGTGGCCAGCCTGGTGAAGTATGGCAAGACCGCCACCACCCCCAGGAAGATCGCCCCCACCAACGTAATGCGATTTAGCACCCGGTTGAGATACTCGGCAGTGGTCCGTCCCGGCCGGATCCCGGGGACGAACCCGCCCCACTTCTGGAGGTTTTCCGGAAGGTTCTGCTGCTGAAATATCACCGTGGTGTAAAAATACGTGAAGCCTAGCACCAACAGGAAATACAAGGACTGGTAGCCCAGGTTTTGCTGGTTAAAGAAGTCATAGATCACCTTCGCGAAATTGGCCACCACCGTGCCCTGCGGATACAGAAAATAGCTCGCTACCACGCCCGGAAAGATCAACATCGAGGAGGCGAAGATGAGCGGGATCATCCCCGCCGAGTTCACCTTGAGCGGGATGTGAGTGCTCTGTCCCCCGTACATCCGGGTGCCCCGGATGCGTTTGGCGTATTGCACCGGAATGCTTCGCTCGCCCTCCTGGACCACCACAATGCCAGCCACTGTGATCAGCTCGATGAGCAGAAACACCAGGAGGCCGATGATGGACACGTTGACGAACAAAGACCGTCCAAAGCTCTGAGGCGACCGGGCTACAATGCCGCCGAAAATGATGATCGAGACGCCGTTGCCGATGCCGCTCTCGGTGATCAATTCCCCTAGCCAGACACAGAAAACCGTGCCGGCGGTCATGGTGATGACCATGGCCAGGCTGGGCAACCAGGTCTCTTCGTTAAAGAGCCCGAAGCTGGACACCACCTGGAATTGGTTCTGGAGCAGGCTGATCTGCCCCAGGGCCTGTAGCGCTGCCAGAGGCACCGTTAGCCAATGGGTATATCGGTTGATCCTGTTCCGCCCCGCCTCGCCCTCCTTGGCGATCTCCTCCAACCGGGGTATAATGGGCACCAGGAGCTGCATGATGATAGAGGCCGTGATGTATGGGTAGACGCCCATGGCCGCCACCGAGAAATTGGACATGGCTCCACCGGAGAACAGGTCCAGCATCCCCAGCAGTTGATTCGAGCCAAAAGCATTGCGCAGCCGCACCAGGTCCACACCCGGCACCGGGATGTGTGCCACGAAGCGGAATATCACCAGGATGCCGATGGTGAACAGGATCCGCCGACGCAGATCCGGCAGCTTGAAAGCATTAGCTACCGCTTGCAGCATCGTCCCTCATCTCCGTCTCCGGTTTCTGCTCGCCGATCTCCGCTACCGTGCCGCCAGCGGCCTCGATCTTGCCTTTGGCACTGGCTGACACCTTGTGCGCCTTCACCGCCAGGGCCACGTTCACCTCACCCCGGCCCAGTATCTTCACCGGTCTCTGGGCATGCCGGATCAGGCCGGCTTCCGCCAGGCTCTCCGGCGTCACCTCGCTCCCCCCGACAAAGCCGCCCAGGCGTTCCAGATTGACCAATTGGTACTCTGTCTTGAAGATGTTGGTGAACCCCCGCTTGGTGGGCAAACGCCGGTGCAACGGCAACTGGCCACCCTCGAAGAAGGGGCTCAGGTCTTTCCCCGTGCGGGCTTTTTGGCCCTTGGTGCCCCTGCCCGCCGTGGTACCCGTCCCGGAGCCATGTCCGCGGCCTAGACGCTTCCGGGCACGCACCGACCCCGGCGCTGGCTGTAAATCGTGTAACCTCATGGCCTCTCTCCAACCGACTGGCTGCCCATGGGATGAAAAGCTGGCTGGGCACTCCCCATTGCAGCCTGACTATTCAGCATCCTGGACCTTCACCAGGTGTTGTACCTTGGCGGTCATGCCGCGCACCGTGGGACTGTCGGGTTGCTCCACTGTCTGTCGCAGCCTCCGCAACCCCAGTGCCCTGAGTGTATCCTTCTGGCGCTGGGAGGAGCCGATGCCGCTCTTCACCATGATGATATGCAACCTACGGTTCATCTATCACCTTGCTCCTCTTGGGCATCAGTTGGGCCACGGTCTTGCCGCGCTTCTCCGCCTCCACCTCCGCGCTCTTCAGCCTGGAGAGGGCCATCGTCGTTGCCTGAACCACGTTGATGGAATTAGCGCTGCCCAGGGACTTGGTGAGGATATCTTTGATCCCCGCCGCCCCCACCACTGCCCGCACCCCTCCACCGGCGATCACACCGGTCCCCGGCCGGGCTGGCTTCAACATGATCATGGCCGCCCCGAACTTGGCGATCACTTCGTGAGGGATAGTGGTTCCCGCCAGGGGCACCTCGATCAGGTGCTTCTTGGCATCCTCAGCCCCCTTGCGGATGGCCTCGGGCACCTCTTTGGCCTTCCCCAACCCGGTGCCAACGTGGCCATTGCCGTCCCCGACTACCACCACCGCGCTGAAGCTGAAGCGCCGCCCACCTTTGACCACCTTGGCCACGCGGTTTATGCTGACCACCACCGGCTCTTGTAATATCAGAGTTGAAGGATCTATCCTGGCCATGCACTCTCCTTCGCTGTTATTCGCTCAAAACTCCAGGCCACCGGCCCGGGCCGCCTCAGCCAAAGCCTTCACCCGGCCGTGAAAGAGGTGGCCACCCCGGTCGAACACTATCTCTTTGATGCCCTTCTCTCGCGCCCGCCTGGCCAGGAGCTCCCCCACCATCTTGGCCTTAGCACTCTTATTGCCCGGGGATTCCTTGCGCCTGATCTCCTCATCCAGAGTAGACGCTGCCACCAGGGTACGGCCGGCCACGTCGTCGATGACCTGAGCATAGATGTGGTTCAGGCTGCGGAACACGCTGAGTCGAGGGCGCTGGGGCGTGCCGCTCACCCTTACCCGCACCCGCCGATGCCGCCTCAGCCGCGCCTCCCGCGGCGAAAACTGCTTGATCATCTATACCCCCTGAATCGGAGGGAAGGAACCATCGCTGGCCAGCGTGCCGGGTGGGAATCCACCTATAAAGAAGCGTCACCAGGCGAATGCCCCGAACGGCTACCTGCTACCCGCCCTTACTTCTTGGCCCCTACCTTGCCCGCCTTGCCCGCCTTGTGGCGTAGGCGCTCGCCCACATAATGGATGCCCTTGCCCTTGTAAGGCTCGGGCGGGCGCACTTGGCGGATCTTGGCCGCCACCTCGCCCACCAGCTCCTTGTCAATGCCCATCACCGAGACTCTATTCTGGCCCTCCACCGCAAAGCTGATGCCGCTGGGCGAAGCGATCTCCACCGGATGAGAATAGCCCAGGGCCAGCACCAACTTGCCGCCGCTCAACTGAGCCCTATAACCAACCCCGCCGATCTCCAGGTCCTTTTGAAAGCCTTTCGTGACCCCTTGCACCATGTTGGCCAAAAGGCTCCTGGTGAGGCCGTGCAGGGAACGATGGAAACCCTCGTCCGAGGGACGAGTGACCCGGACCTGGCCCTCGGCCAAGGTTATGGACATCTCGGGATGAAAGGATTTAGTGATGACTCCCTTGGGCCCCTTCACCGTCACCTGATTGCCAGTGATCTCCACGGCAACGCCCATTGGGACGATGACCGGCATTCTGCCGATACGTGACACTTTCGCCTCCCTACCACACGTAACATAGGATCTCGCCGCCGACGCCGTTTTTCCGGGCCTTACGCTCGGTCATCACGCCGCGAGGGGTGGAGACGATGGCAAACCCTAGTCCTCCTTGAACCCGCGGCATCTCGTCCCTGCCTTTATAGACCCGCAACCCTGGCTTGCTCACCCGCGCCAGTCCGCTGAGCACGGGCTCTTTCCCACTGGTGTATTTCAACCAGATCTTGATGGTCCGCTGAGGGTTATCCCGTATAACCTCGAAATCCCTGATGAACCCTTCGTCCTTCAAGATCCTGGCGATGGCTATCTTCATCCGGGAGCCAGGCACTAACACAAAGGTATGTCTGGCCGTGAGGCCATTTCTGATGCGCGTCAGCATGTCGGCGATGGGATCGGTCATGTTCATGTACACACTCCACTCTTACCAACTCGATTTGGTAACCCCGGGCAACTCGCCGCGCAAGGCCAGTTGGCGAAAACAGATCCGGCACAAACCGAACTTCCGAATGTATCCCCTGGGCCGTCCGCATATATGGCAACGGCTATGCTGCTGCACCTTAAACCTGGGCTTGCGCTTGGCCTTCTCGATCTTGCACTTCTTCGCCACGTTTGCCCCCTCGGATTGGAGATGGCCCAGGGACGAGTGACCTCGCCTGGCCAGCTTGTGCCGGTGTTTAGCCTTTGAACGGCATGCCCAGCAACTGCAAGAGTCGCCTCGCTTCTTCGTCGGTCCTCGCCGTGGTGACTATTGATATCTCCATGCCCCTGACTTTATCGATCTTGTCGTATTCGATCTCAGGAAAGACCAACTGCTCCCTGAGCCCCAGGGTGTAGTTGCCTCGGCCGTCGAACGACTTGGTGGAGGCCCCCTGGAAGTCCCGGTGCCTGGGCAGTGCCACATTGAACAGCTTGTCCAGGAAGTGGTACATGCGCATTCCCCGCAGGGTCACCGTAGCTCCGATGGGGTTACCCTCCCGCACTTTAAACGCAGCCACTGATTTTTTAGCCTTGGTCACCACCGGTTTCTGGCCGGACACTGCCGCCAGATCCTTGACCGCCGCATCCAGGGCCTTGGCGTTCTGGGTAGCCTCGCCCACGCCGATGTTGACCACCACCTTGTGCAAGCGGGGGACTTGCATCACGTTGCGGTAGTCGAACGCCCGTATCAGAGCGGGGACCACCTCTTGAATGTATCTATCCCTCAACCTGGCCATACCGGGTTCTCCTCATCGAACAGTAGTCATGCTCATTGCTTGTCGATCATCTCGCCGCACCGCTTGCACACCCGCACCTTGGCCCCGTCCGCCAGGAAGCGGAATCCCACCCGGGTGGCCCGGCTGCACTTGGGGCATACCAACATCACGTTGGAGACATGGATCGGCGCCTCTCGCTCGATGATCCCCGCCTGGGTACGCACCCGGCCGGGCTTGGTGTGGCGCTTGATCATGTGCACGCCGGAGACCACCACCCTGTCTTCCGCCACCAGTACCCTATGCACTTTTCCCCTTTGGAACTTGCCTTCCTTGTCTTTCTTGCCAGCGATCACCTGGACCTCGTCGTTTCTCCGGATCTTCATCTCCGTTCTCCACAATAACACCTATGATGCCCGTTGCCAAAAGCCCGCCTCGGCGCCGCACCGCGGCGCGGCAAGCCGCGCCCTACTAACCTACAGCACCTCCGGCGCCAGGGAGATGATCTTCATGAAGCGCTTCTCGCGCAACTCCCGAGCCACCGGGCCAAAGATGCGGGTGCCCCGGGGCTCGTTCTTGTCCGTCAGGATCACCGCGGCGTTCTCGTCGAATTTGATGTAGGAGCCATCGGGCCGCCGATATTCCTTAGCCGAGCGCACCACCACGGCGCGGACGATATCGCCCTTTTTCACGGCACCGCCCGGCGTGGCCTGTTTTACGGCGGCCACGATCACGTCACCCACCTCCGCCGTCTTCTTAGCCGAGCTCGCCATCACCCGAATGCACATTATTTCCTTGGCCCCGGTGTTGTCCGCCACCCTGAGCCTGCTTAACGGTTGAATCATACCGCATCCTTCCTGAGCCGAAGTTGAGGGGGTACCGGCGCGCGTCTAGGCCTCCACTTGTATCGTCTCGCTCTTCTTCAGGATAGCTGTCACGCGCCAACGCTTTTCTTTGCTCAGAGGGCGGCTCTCCACGATACGGACCAGGTCACCGACCTTGCAGGAATTGGCGGCGTCGTGAGCCTTGAATCTCCGGGTACGTTTCACCGGCTTCTGGTAAAGGCGGTGCATGCGTACCGATTCCACCGCCACCACGACCGTCTTGTCCATTTTGTCACCCACCACGCGACCGATCTTTGCCTTTCCTTCCACCCTCACTCACCCTCCTGCATCGATTGCAGCTCTCGCTCCCGAAGGATGGTCTTGAGCCGGGCAATAGTACGACGCACCTCAGTCAGCCTCTGGTAGTTGGCCAGTTGTTTGGTCGCCAGTTGGAACCGCAGCTTGAAAAGCTCCTCGTACGATTCCTTCAATTTGGTCCTCACCTCGTGGGGAGGAAGCTCTCTGACCTCTTTAATCTTCACTGGGCTCACCCACCTTCTCCGTGCCCTCCTGAGCCCGGGCCACGAACCTGGTGGCTAAAGGCAGCTTGTGAGAGGCCAGGCGCATGGCCTCCCGGGCCATCTCTTCCTTTATTCCACCGAGCTCGAAGAGCACCCGGCCGGGCTTGATCACCGCCACCCAATGGTCTGGGGCACCCTTGCCAGAGCCCATGCGTGTCTCCGCTGGCTTGGCGGTAACGGGCTTGTCCGGGAACACCCTGATCCAAACCTTGCCGCCCCGTTTGATGAAGTGCGTCATGGCGCGGCGGGCAGCCTCGATCTGGCGGCTGTCCAGCCACGCGGCCTCCAGGGCCTGCAAACCGTACTCCCCGAAGGCCACGGCCGTGCCCCTGGTGGCCTGGCCCTTCATGCGGCCACGATGGGCCTTGCGATGCTTGACCCGTTTAGGCATCAACATATCTGCTCAGGAGAGAGACGAGGGCCGGCGGACCATGACCGCTCCTGGCCTCCTTGACCTCTCTTCCTTACCTCCTCTTTCCGCGGTGCGGCATCGCTACTCCACGGCCGGTGAAATGCTCTCGACCTTGGGGGCGGGCACCGGCGTTTTCTTGGGGGGCGGCAGGATGTCGCCCTTGTAGATCCAGGTCTTTACGCCGATGCGACCGAAGGTCGTGTGTGCCTCGGTCTGCCCGAAATCGATGTCTGCCCGCAAGGTCTGCAATGGAACCCGTCCTGCACGCTCCCACTCCCGGCGGCACATCTCGGCGCCCGCCAGGCGACCGGCCACCGTCACCTTGATGCCCTTGGCCCCCAGCTTCAAGGCCCGGGAAACGGCCTGCTTCATCGCCCGCTTGTAAGCCACCCGTTTCTCGATCTGCTCGGCCACGTTGCGGGCCACCAGGTAGGCGTCCAGCTCGGGCTGTCGGATCTCATGGATGTTAAGCCGCACCTTCTTTGGAGGCCTGCCCGGCGCATTGATCTCCGCCTCCAGCATCTGCCGGAGAGCCTCCACCTTGGTGCCGCCCTTGCCGATCACTATGCCGGGCTTGGCGGTGTGGATCGTCACGGATACCAGGTTGGCTGAGCGTTCGATCTCCACCTTGGAGACCCCCGCCTCCGCCAATCCCTGGAGGACCAGGCGCCGGAGATGCAGGTCCTCGTGCAAGAGCTCGGTGTAACCCTTCTCCGCGAACCAGTGGGCCTGCCAGTCCTTGATCGTTCCCAGGCGAAAGCCAAAGGGATGAACCTTGCGTCCCAACTACCTGACCTCCTTCTCCGCCACCACCACCGTGATGTGGCTAGAGCGCTTGCGAATTGGATTGGCCCGGCCACGTGCCCCGGGCCGCCACCGCTTCAAACTGGGCCCTTCGTCGGCCGAGATGCTGGCGATGTAAAGGTCCTCCGCCGAAAGGTGATTGTTCTGCTCAGCGTTGGCTACAGCGGATTTCACCACCTTTGCCACCTCCCTGGCCGCAGCATTGGGGAGGTAGCGCAATACCGCCAGCGCCTCGCCCACTGGCTTGCCGCGCACGGTGTCCACCACCAGGCGCACCTTCCGTGGTGACAGACCGATATATCTGGCAACTGCCCTTACTTCCATCGTGGATGACTCCTCATTGGTCCCGTAAACGCCGCGTATGGCTTACACCCGCCAGGCCACATCTGGCCCGCACTCTCCCCGGCTCACCGCATCACGCCCTGGGCGCCGCTATCGGCGCCGCGGGCTGGGTGGCCTTCTCCACCCGAGCGCTGTGCCCTCGGTAAGTCCTGGTGAGGGCGAACTCCCCCAGCTTGTGGCCCACCATGTTCTCGGTGATGTATATGGGCACGTGACGCCGCCCGTCGTGGACGCCGATGGTGTGCCCGACCATCTGGGGGAAGATGGTGCAGTCTCGAGACCAGGTCTTTATCACCCGCTTCTCCCCGCTCTTGTTCATGGCCTCGATCCGGCCCAGAAGCCGCTTGTCCACATAGGGACCTTTCTTGATCGACCTGGACACCGTCGTCTCCTCCTGGGAAATCCTTTACTAATAGAGAGCGCCGAGCGCCACGCCTACTTTCGCCTCTTGACGATCATCTTGTCGCTGACCTTGTTGCGCCGCGTCTTGTATCCTAAAGCAGGTTTGCCCCAGGGGGTCTTGGGCCCAGGCATCCCCACCGGCGCCTTGCCCTCGCCGCCGCCGTGAGGGTGATCCCGAGGGGTCATGGCCGAACCGCGCACGGCCGGGCGCTTCCCCAGCCAGCGGCTGCGTCCTGCCTTGCCCAGGCTGCGGTTCTCGTGATCCAGGTTCCCGATCTGGCCGATGGTGGCGGTACAGGTCTGATGTACACGCCGCACCTCGCCGGAGGGCAGCCTGACCTGGGCGTATTCGCCCTCCTTGGCCATGAGCTGCGCCGAGGCGCCGGCCGAGCGGACCAACTGCCCGCCCTTGCCAGGTGTGAGCTCGATGTTGTGAATCTGGGTGCCCACCGGTATGCTGCCGATGGGCAAGGTGTTACCAACGCTCACCTCGGCCATGGGCCCAGACACGACCTTGTTGCCCACTTGAAGCCCCATTGGGGCCAGGATGTACCGTTTCTCGCCATCGGCATAGGTGACGAGGGCGATGCGCGCCGACCGGTTGGGGTCGTACTCGATGGCCGTCACCTTGCCCGGAACACCAACCTTGTCTCTCTTGAAGTCCACCAAGCGATAGAACTGCTTGTGGCCGCCGCCCCGGTGGCGGACGGTAACCCGCCCTTGAAAGTTGCGCCCCCCGGCCCTACGTTGGGGCGCCAAGAGAGACTTCTCCGGCTTCTCCCTGGTCACTTCGCCGAACGTAGGCCCCATCAACCAGCGACGGCCGGGAGAAGTCGGTTTATACGTCTTTAATGCCATAGCTCACCTCGCTTATCACCCATCACACTCCCTCAAAGAACTCAATCTTCTGGCCCTCCTGGATGGTCACCACCGCTTTCTTCCAGGGCGAAGTCATGCCGCGATGGCGGCCCAAGCGTCTTTCCTTGCCGGGCACCTTGCTGGTGTTCACGGCCACCACCTTTATGCCCTTGAAGGCAGCCTCCACGGCCTGTTTGATCTGGATCTTGTTGGCGTCCAGTGATACCTCAAAGGTGTATTTGTTTTGACTCGCTTGCCCGGTGACCTTTTCGGTGACCACCGGGCGTCTCAGGATCTGCAGGACCTCCATCTTCTGAACCGATGCCCCCTTCTTTGCTGGTAAAGAAAACTGGTCTCACCAGGGTCCGGCAAGGCCGGCACGGCAACTAGGCCTGGCCCCAGGTCTGCCTTATCATCTCCAAGGCCTTCACCGGCAATACGATATACTCGTGCCGGAGGACGTCCACCACGTTCAAGCTGGTCACCGGCACTGCCTTCACCCCGCGTAGGTTTCGGGCCGCTCTCTGAACCGTCACGTCTGGTCCCCCCAGGACGATCAGGGCGGAGGAGCCCACCGCCAGCCGCCGGAGCAGCGCCAAAATCTCCCTGGTCTTCGCGGCCGGCAGGCTCAGTTCGCTGAGCAGGATCAGTTGTTCGTCCCTGGCCTTGGCCGACAGCGCTGCTGCCAGGGCCAGCCGCCGCGCCTTTTTCGGCATCTCTTTCGCATAGCTCCGGGGTGTAGGGCCAAAGACCACGCCGCCGCCCTTCCAGTGCGGCGCCCGGTTGGATCCCTGTCGCGCCCGACCGGTGCCCTTCTCGCGCCAGGGCTTGGCCCCGCCGCCGCTCACCTCTCCCCGGGCCTTCACGTCGGCAGTGCCCAGGCGGGCGTTGGCCAACTGGCGGATCACGGCCAGGTGTACCACCGCAGTTTCCGCGGCGACGCCGAACAGCTCTTCGTCCAGCTCGACGTTGTCCACCACCTCGCCGGCCACGTTGTATACCGCAGCTTGTAACACCTCAACGCCCCCCCGTAGACTTGACCGCCGCCTTTATCAGAACCAGGCCATTGGTGCCCCCGGGCACTGTCCCCTTCACCAGGAGAAGGTTGCGCTCCAGGTCCGCTTGAACCACCTGCAAGTTCTGAACCGTCACCCGCTCAGCGCCCATGTGCCCCGCCATGCGTTTACCCTTGAGTATGCGCCCCGGCGTAGTGCCCGAGCTTATGGCCCCGGGAGCTCGATGGCGATCGGATTGCCCGTGGGTGCGCGGGCCGCCGGCGAAGTGGTGTCGCTTAACCACGCCAGCAAAGCCCTTTCCTTTGGAAAGGCCGGTGACGTCCACCAGCTCGCCCGGCTTGAACACGCTCACGTCCACCTTGCCGCCCAACTGATAGCCCTCGGCCTGGTCTACCCTGAGTTCCCGCAAGTACCTGAGTGCCGGCAGCTTGCCCAGGTGACCTCTCTCTGGCTTGGTCAGCCTCTTGGCCAGGCCGAAGCCCAGTTGCACTGCATCGTAGCCGTCGGTCGCCTTGGTCTTCACCTGAGTGATCACACAGGGACCGGCCTCGATGACCGTGACCGGGACCACCTCTCCGGTATCAGAGAAAACCTGAGTCATCCCTAGCTTTTTGCCTAATAATCCTCGTATCATAGTCCCAGGGAATAGGGGTTAGGGCTTAGAGGTTAGGGCCCCAACCCTTAACCCTTAACCCATGACCCGTAACCCTCTGCCCCCTTTTAGAGCTTTATCTCAATATCCACGCCAGCGGGCAGGCTGAGCCGCATGAGGGCATCGATGGTCCTGGGGCTCGGCTCCAACACATCGATGAGCCGCTTATGCGTTCGCATCTCGAATTGTTCCCGCGAATCCTTGTCGATAAAGGGTGACCGGATAACGCAGAACTTCTCGATCCGCGTGGGTAGCGGCACCGGCCCGCTCACCTGAGCACCAGTCCTCTCCGCCGTCTCCACTATCTGCACCGCCGACTGATCCAGCAATCGGTGATCGTACGCCTTCAGGCGAATCCTGATCCTCTGCTTGGCCACTCTGTGTCAGGGATTAGGGGATAGGGATATAGGTCTTAACCCTTAACCCTTAACCCTTAACCCCTCTCCTCCTAATCAAAGATCTTGGTGATGACCCCAGCAC
>DYIS01000027.1:8008-15027 GCA_020723545.1 Ktedonobacter racemifer | reverse complement strand
TGGACAGCCAACTGGCCAGCAGTCAAAACACGGAGGGCCGGCTCGGGGAAATCCAGGTGGCGCTGAAGGCCGCCCAGCAACAGATCGAGAGGTGGCGCTCCCTGGAGTCGGAGATCACCTCGATCAAGGGCCAACTGGCCCATTGGGAGGAGCGAGACCGGCGGCGGCAGGAGGGAGAGACAAAAGCCCTGGAGTTAAAGCGCCTGGAGCAGGAGCAAGGGGCCAAGGCACAGGCGGGGCTACGCCTGGCCCTGGACGCACTGGGCAAGCGCTGCGATTCTCTGGAGGCCAGGTTGGCGCTCCACGCCGAGGACACAAAACGAAGCACCGCATCCCTGGCTGCCCTGGCCTCTAACGTGGAGGCCTTGACCAAGCAGTCCCTTTCCCTGGCCGAGCGCCTGGGGCAGGTGGAATCCGAGCGCGTGAAGACTATGGAACGATTAAGCGCATTAGAACCCATCAGGGAAACGCTCCGGAACCAGCAGGCCCAGTTGACACAGGCCCTGGCCTCGCTCCAAAGCGACGTGGAGAATTGGCGCACGGAATTGGCCCGCGCCATAGATGATGTGAGGCAGGCGATGGAACGCGCCTCCAGCCAGGCGCGCCTTGTGGCCACGGAGGTGGCCCAGAGCAAGCAGGAGATCAGCAAGATCCAGACCCGGGAGGAGAACCTGTATCACCGTACAGTGGAGATCAGTGGCGCCTTGAAGCATTACGCGAAGCAACAGACCCAGGACATCGGCGAGCTGACCGCCTTGCGCCAATACGTCGAAGAGCTCGTGCGCCAGAACCGAGAGTTGAGAGAAAAGGTTCAAGTTCTAGCGGAGAGGCTGGACAGTGCCATGGACCAGGTGAGCCAGATGACCCGGATGGGGGAGGATTTGAAACAAAACCAGGAGCGCCTGGGGCAACTGGAGGCGTTGACCGAGGACCGTTGGGCCCGGGAGGTCCCGGCACTACAGCTTCTGGCCGAGGCTACCGAGCGGCGAACTCTAGAGCAGGGCGCCGATCTCGAGCAACTGACCCTAGTGCAGCAGGAGCAAGGGGCCCTCTTGGCCAGCCAGGTCAAGCAATGGGAGGAGGATCGGCGCTACCTGCAGCGACGGGTGGAAGCGTTGGCCGAGCTCTTCGAGATGCAGAGACGGCGAAGCCTGGCTCACCTGCAGCAAGAGATAAAGGAATGGGAGGATGCGGTTCATTGACACCCTCAAGGGGCTTCTGTTATACTCTCGCCGAAAGGCAGGACCCAATGGAACTGAGGCAGTACTGGGACATCCTTTGGCGCCGGGCCTGGGTGGTCCTGGGGCTGGCGCTCTTGACCCTGGTGGCAAGCGTCCTGGTGAGGCCGACCCGAACCCTGCAATATCAGGCCTCCACGCGGCTGGCGGTGGGCATAAGCCCCGAAGCCGGGGTGGGCCGATTTTATACCTACGATAATTATTACACGTGGCTCACGGCGGAGTACCTGGCCGACGACCTGGCGGAGGTGGTGAAGAGTCAGGGCTTTGCCCAGGCGGTGAGCAGCCGGATAGGGAGCCCGGTGCCACCAGCGGCGATCACGGGGGCCACTAGCCCCAAGAAACTCCATCGCATCCTGACCATAACCGTTACCATGGCCGACGCCAACCTGGCTACCCAGGTGGCCCAGGCCGTGGCCTCGGTGCTTCAGGAGGAGGGCGGTCGCTTCTTCGCACAACTCGGCTCCAGCAATGCCGCCATAAGCGTTCTGGAGGTGAACCCTGCGACCCCGGTCTCCGGGGGATTCAAGGAGAAACTTGACCTGCCACTGCGGGTGCTACTGGGATTGGCGGCCGGGGTGGGGTTGGCCTTCTTGCTCGACTACCTGGACGAATCCGTTCGCACCTCGGCCGACCTTGAGTCATTGGGGTTTAGGATATTGGCAGAGATACCATCCAGGCCCTCCTGGTGGCAGAGGCTCCTGGTCCGCAAAAGCCGGCGGGGGTAGCTCTCGCGAAGGTAGGGATGCCGGAGAGGTGATGAGGTACATCTTGTGCAACTGAGAAGCTATGCGGCGATATTGATGAAACGTGGCTGGCTCGTGGTGCTTATGGCCCTGGCCGGCCTATTGGGCGCAGTGGCTCTCACCAGAGTGCAGGTGCCCATCTATCGATCCAGCATCAGGCTCCTGGTGGTGCCGGCGCGGTATGAGCTAGGGGTTAGCCTGGCCGGCAAAAACCTCCTGGGGCAGCTTAGCCTGGAATTGCAGTCGCCAAACCTGGCTGAGGAGGTCAGCCAGGGGCTGCGGCTGGACGTGCCAGCCCTGGCTCTCCTGGGCCACACCAGAGTGTCCAACGAAGAGGACAAATACGTCATTAACCTCAGCGTGGACAACCCGGACCCGGAAAGGGCCCAGACGATCGCCAGCGCCTGGGCTCGGGCGTTTGTGGACCGCTACAATGCCCGTAGCCTGGAGGTGGACCGTCGGGATCGGGTGGACGTGGAGATCTACGACAAAGCGACCCCTGCAGAGCTGAATCGCCCGAAGCTGCTCATGAACGTGGTCGTGGGCACCCTGGGGGGATTGCTTTTGGGCATCTTTCTGGTGTTCGGCCTGGAGTATCTGGACGATACCCTGAAAGCCCCGGAGGATGTGGAACGCTACGTCGGCCTCACCACCCTGGGCGCCATCCCGTTAGCTGTTGAGAAGGACTAGCGATGGATATCAAAAGCCTTTATCACCTTTTGACGAAACGCGGCTGGATCGTTGTCCTGGTGGCGGCCGGCGCCTGTGCTGGAGCCGTGGTCGCCAGCAAGCTGCAAACGCCCATGTTTCGCTCTACGGTGAAGCTGTTGGTGCGGCCGGCGCGCTATGACTTTGGCCTCACCGAGGCCGGCAAGCTTATCATGGGGCAGTTGAGCCTTCGGCTGCAGGCTCCCAGCCTGGCTGAAGAGGTGATCCAGCAACGGGGGCTGACGGTCACGGCACAGACCCTCCTGCGCCGGGCCAGTGTGGGCGCCGAGGAAGGCAAGTACGTGATCCAGCTAAGCGTGGATGACCCCGATGCCGGCACGGCCCGGGCCGTGGCCGACACCTGGGCCAAGGCCTTTGCCGACCGCTACAATAACCGCAACAAGGATATCGACCCCCGCGATCGCATCAGTGTCGAGATATACGACGCCGCTTCTCCCGCGGAACTCAATCGGCCCAGGACCAGGGTCAACGCCCTGGCTGGGACCTTGCTGGGCTTCATCGTGGGTGGCCTTTTGGTTTTGGCTCTGGAATATTTGGACGACAGCTTGAAGAACGCCGAGGACGTGGAACGTCACGTGGGCTTGACCACGCTGGGAGCCATTCCCAGTTCGTCCGGGTGAGCTTCTTTACTAGTGAAGAATTTGCCTTTCGCATCAGGAGCTAGCTGTTCAAGGAGGCAGGCAATTGGTAGAGGAACCCCTTCCCAGGCTGAACCTGGTCACTGTAACCAACCCTCGGTCGCCGGTCAGCGAGGCCTTTCGGACGCTGAGGACAAACATCCAGTTTTCCAGCCTGGACCGGCCGCTCAAGACCATCCTGGTCACCAGCACCGACCCCGGGGAGGGGAAAAGCACCGTCCTGGCCAACCTGGCAGTGACCATGGCCCAATCAGGCCTGCGCACGGTGGTGGCGGACTGCGACCTGAGACGCCCCAGCCAGCACCAACTCTTCGGCTTGAGCAATATCAACGGACTAACCTCCATGATGGTGGGCAACGCTCCCATGGAGGGGGCCTCAATCCAGGATACGATAGTGCCCAACCTGCGCCTGTTGGCCAGCGGGCCGCTGCCGCCCAACCCATCGGAGTTGCTGGGCTCCCGGCGAATGGGGGAGATCATCGCGTTTCTGAAGGACCAGGCCGACCTGGTCCTCTTCGATGCCCCACCAATAATCGCCGTGACCGATGCGGCGGTGCTGGCCTCTAAGGTAGACGGCGTATTGCTGGTGGTAAACGCTGGCAAGACCAAGCGCGACCTGGCCAGGCGAGCAAAGCTCTTGCTGGACAAAGTGAACGCCAACGTTCTGGGCGTGGTGCTGAACAACGTGAAGCTGGAGGCCAGCCTGTACCGTTATTACGCCGGCCAGGGATAAGGGCCGGCCTGGCCAAATTTTTCTTTACTAGTTAAAGAAACCAGTACCGAATCTCCGGGGCAAGGCGCTTCTTGACTAGTAAAGAATGGAAGCGGGACATCCAACGTCGGTGACCATAACGCAAGCGGAACAAGAAAAAAAGACCGTGGCCCTGAGCTCCGTGGCCGCCGCGGTTTTTTTGACCGTGGTGAAGCTCATCGCGGGCTACGCCACCGGCAGCCTGGGCATTATCTCCGAGGCGGTCCACTCCGCCCTGGACCTGGTGGCTGCCTTCGTCACCTACTTCGCGGTGCGGGTCTCGGACCGGCCACCGGACCAGGAGCACCTCTACGGCCACGGCAAGGTGGAGAGCCTCTCCGCCCTCATTGAGACCGCCCTCCTGTTCGTCACCTGCCTCTGGATCATCTACGAGGCCCTGCGACGCCTCCTGGTGTATGAGGTGCCAGTGGAGGCCAACGTCTGGGGCTTTGGCGTCATGGTGCTCTCTATAGCCATCAACGTATCGCGGGCCCAGGCCCTCTCCCGCGTGGCCCGGAAGTACGGCAGCCAGGCCCTGGAGGCCGATGCCCTGCACTTCTCCAGCGACGTATTGAGCTCGCTGGTGGTCATCGTGGGCCTGGCCTTCGTCCACTTCGGCTGGACCAGGGCCGACCCGTTAGCTGCCCTGGGTGTGGCCGCCATCGTCATCGTCGCTACCTGGCAACTGGGGAGACGCACGGTGGACGTGCTGCTGGACCGGGCCCCGGAGGGTTTGGCGGACCGCCTCGCCGCCCAGGTGGAACAGATCCCTGGCGTCGAGAAATGCGACCGCCTCCGGGTGCGACGATCGGGCGCCCAGGCCTTCGTAGACATGAACATCTCGGTAGGCCGTACTATCCCCTTTGAGACCGCTCACGCCGTGGCCCTGGCGGTGGAGCGTAAGGTCCATGAGTTCCTGCCCAATGTGGACGTGGTGGTGCACACGGACCCGGCTGAGACCCAGGAGGAATCCATCATCGCCCGCCTCCGCTCCATCGCCGGCAAGCGTCAGCTCTACGTCCACAACGTCTCGGTGCATGAATCCCACCGCAAATTGCACGTGGACCTGCACCTGGAGGTGGACCAGCACCTGAACCTGAGACAAGCCCACCAGATAGCCAGCCTCTTGGAGGAAGACATCAAGAGCGGCATTCCATCCATCGTGGAGCTCAACACCCATATCGAATCCCGCGATACCGGAGTGGTCGAGGGCGAGGACGTCACCGCCCGGATGCCAGCGGTGGTGCGGGAGATCCGAGCCATTGCCCTGGAGGTGCCAGGTCTGCGGGATTGCCATGCGGTCATCTTGAGAAAGGTCAACGGCAATCTGGCTGTATCCATGCATTGCACCCTGGATGAGGAGCTGTCCATGGCCCAGGTCCACCAGGTCTCTACCGAGGTGGAGCGCCGCTTGATGAACAAGATGCCCGATGTGGAACGGGTGATCGTGCACACAGAGCCTCTTCGTCAAGAGGTGAGGTAGCCCAGCTCCCGAGCACTGATTCTGTCCTATGGGAAATCGCCACGGCGGTGGAGGCACAGGATGAACTTGCTGGAAAGGTACCGGGGGCCTATTCTGGTTCTTCTCCTGGCCTTGGTCCTGGCCGGGAGCGTGGTCCTGGTCCTCCGTCGGCCTGAACCCCAGCCGCTGGAGATCCCCATACCCACCAGGCCCCCCACCGCCAGGCCTGGGCCGATCAAGGTTTTCGTCAACGGGGCCGTGGTCAAGCCCGACGTATATACACTACAGCCAGGTGATCGGGTAAAAGACGCCATAGAGGCCGCCGGCGGGATTTCCCCCGACGCGGATGAGTCCAGGGTGCCGAACCTGGCCGCCAGGCTCAGCGATGGCCAGCAGGTCTACGTCCCCCGGCGCGGCGAGACCGCCGGGTTCAGTGCCCCTGGCGTGTCCGGCCCGCCGGCCCTGATCAACATCAACACCGCCTCGGGGGCCGAGCTGGATTCGCTCCCCGGCATAGGGCCTACCACCTCCCAGCGAATCATCGAACACCGTAACAAGAACGGCCCGTTCCAAAGGATAGAGGAGTTGAAAGAAAAAAAGCTGGTCAACTCCTCTACTTTCGAGCGGATCAAGGAATTGATCACCGTGCAATAGCCCGCTTGAGCGAGACATGGTCATCCAGTCCTATGAATTCGGGCGGCTCGTGGTTGGCGGGAAGCTCTACACCGCCGACGTCATCATCTACCCTGACCGCGTGCAGGGCCACTGGTGGCGTCAGGAGGGCCACCGGCTCTTCTGGGAAGATCTCAGTGATGCCCTGGCCGCGGATCCCCAGGTGGTGGTCGTGGGCACGGGCAGCGCCGGGATGATGGAGGTCCCTGAATCGGTGATCCAGCGCCTGAGAGCCCGGGGCATTAAAGTGATCGTGGCCCCCACCGGCCAGGCCTGCGCGGAATACAACCGGCTCGTGCCTGCGGGTAGGGTGATCGCGGCTTTGCATTTGACGTGCTGATAGCACTTATGTCTTCCGCACCGCCGAACTCCAAGACCGCTCCAAGGCCCCTGCTTGCTTTGGGGCCAGGATCAACCAGGACGCAGCCATGGACAACTTGATCGGCAAATCGCTGGGGCAATACCGCATCGTGGAGCAACTGGGTCGGGGAGGCATGGCCGTGGTCTACAAGGCCTATCAGGCCTCCCTGGACCGTTACGTGGCGATCAAGGTCCTGCCCTTTTTCCAGGCGCAAGACCCAACGGCCATGGAGCGCTTCTACCGGGAGGCTCGGGCCATTGCCAGGCTGGAACACCCCAACATCCTGACCGTCTTCGACTTCGGCCAGGTCGACGGCACCCTTTACATCGTCATGCAGTACGTTGAAGGCGGCACCCTGAAGGAGAGGCTGGGAGCGCCCCTGGACCTGGACGTCGTCGCGAAGATCATCCGCCAGGTGGGCG
>DYIS01000027.1:0-7998 GCA_020723545.1 Ktedonobacter racemifer | reverse complement strand
CCTGGAGTACGCTCACGGCCTGGGAGTAGTACACCGCGACGTCAAGCCTAGCAATGTCCTCCTGGCCAGGGGCGATCGGGTCTTACTCTCTGACTTTGGCCTGGCCAAGATGATGGAGAGCACCAGCGCCTTGACCAGGGCCGGGGTGGGCATGGGCACCCCCCAGTACATGTCCCCAGAGCAAGGCCGCGGTGAGCCGGTGGACGGGCGGTCAGATATCTACTCCCTGGGCGTGGTGCTCTACGAAATGCTCACCGGCCAGGTGCCCTTCGATGCCGAGACTCCCCTGGCAGTGGTGTTGAAGCACCTGAACGCGCCGTTGCCTCGGCCCCGGGGGCTGAATCCCCAGATTCCAGAGCCAGTGGAACAGGTGATCCTGAAGGCCACCGCTAAGAGCCCGGCCGAACGCTACCAGAGCGCCGCGGAGATGGTGGAGGCCTTGCTCCAGGCCTGTGGCATCGCTCGAACGCTCTTTACTAGTAAAGAAGCGGCCGAGACGGTGGCTGTTCCACCGCCAGGGCCGGCCATGACCCAGGCAACCCCATTCCCGATCTCGGCCATCACGCCTTCCTCGGTCCTGCCAGTCGTGCCTCCACCGGCGAGGGCTGCCACCGTTTTCTCCGGAGCGGCGCTGGGCATCCTGGCTGGAGTGCTGGCCCTCGGCTGCGCCGCCCTGGTCATCCTTGGTCTCCTTATGCCCGGCAGCCCGGCCCGGTCCATCCTGGCGGCGTTTCTGGCCTCTCCCACCGCCACATTCTTTACTAGTAAAGAAACGGAAACGCTGGCCCCCACTCCTTCCGTGACCGCAGCGGTTGCGGTCTCACCGACGCCAACCACGACGCCGTCGCTCACCCCGACTCGGGCCACCCCCACCGCTGTCACCAGCGCCCCGCCGGTGCCCACCCCTACCTGTGCCATCGCGCCGGCGGCCGACTACGCCAAGATCTGGAATGCGTTCGGCGGGAGGGAGCGTCTGGGCTGCGCCCTCAATCAAGTCCAGGCCACCGACGCGGCCTACGAAGCGTTTGAAAACGGCTTCATGTACTGGCGCAAGGATGCACTGAAGATCTATGTGCTCTACAACGCCGGGGCCTGGGCCGAGTATACGGACTCGTACAAAAAAGGCGACCCAGAACCGACCATCACCCCTACGCCGCCGGCGGGAAAGGTGGCGCCCGTAAGAGGCTTTGGCAAGGTCTGGCGCGAACAACTAGGCGGCGCAAAGAGCGCCCTGGGCTGGGCCACGGCAGCGGAACAGGGGTTCAGCGCGAGCCTGGTAGAGGACTTCCAGCGCGGAGTGATCTTTACCTGCGGTGGCAGGGGAACCTTCGTCCTTTTTAGAGACAATGGCCGGTGGGCTATGCCTTGAAGGAGATGCCCAACCCCTACGTCCGGCAGGGCCATGAACAGGGCCTGAGAACCCCTAGCCCAGGTGCCTCATGACGATCACTCAAATGGGGCTGGCCTGGCTGACCGGCATGTTCCTGGGGCCACTCCTGTCCCCGGCTCACCTCGTCTTCGCCCTTTTGGCTTCCCTCTTGCTCCCCGCCGCCGCCTTCCTCTGGAGGAGGCAATTTCCCTGGACCCTTGGGTTCGCCATGGGCATTCTGCTCCTGGGCGCCCTGCGCTATCAGGCCGCCCTTCCCCCGGTGGGTGGCCGGCCGCTCCAGCATTGCCGGGAGCGGGGTCCCGTGGAAATCGTCGGCCGGGTAACCGAGGAGCCTGACGTCCGGGACCGCTGGACTTACCTGAGGGTCCAGATCGAAGGGCTGACCTGCGGGGATGACCCGGCACCGGCAGCAGGGGCGGTTCAGGTGCGAGCGCACCGCTATCCCGAGTATCGCTATGGGGACGTGTTAAGGGTTCGTGGAAAGCTCTCTGAGCCACCGGTCTACGAGGACTTCTCCTACCGCGACTACCTGGCACGCAGAGGCATTTATGCCGTGGTCAACGAACCTCGCATCGAGATCGTGGCCCGGGATAAAGGAAACCCCCTGATCTCCTGGCTCCTTCAGTTGAAGAGTTCCCTGCACGTCTCCCTGGTCCGGGCCGTGCCCGAGCCCCAGGCGTCGCTCCTGGCAGGGATCCTGCTAGGGCTCAAGCCAGGCATCCCGGATGACCTCAAAAGGGCCCTGGCGGCGACCGCTTTGACCCACATCATCGTTATCTCCGGGTATAACATCAGTGTAATCGCCGGCGCCGTAGCCAGGGCCACGCGCCAGCTCCTGGGATATCGGGCGAGCCTGGTACTGGCCATGGCGTCCATCTTGCTTTTCTCCCTCTTCGCTGGCTGGAACCCGCCGGTGCTCCGGGCCTCGCTCATGTCTGGCCTGACCCTTTTGGCCTCGCTGACCGGCCGCATGAGCTTCGCCGAGGATGCCCTAGTCCTGGCCGCCGCAGCCCTGGCCGCTCACGATCCCATGGCCCTCCAGGACCTGAGCTTCCAGCTTTCCTTTCTGGCCACGGCCGGATTGGTACTGGTGGCGCCATCCATAGAGGGCCGGCTCGCCTTTCTGCCCCCGGTCCTCCGCGGCCCCTTGGCGGTCAGCCTGGCAGCCCAGGCCATGACGGCACCGCTCATCGCCTACGATTTCCACCAGGTCTCGTTGGTGGGCCCCCTGGCGAACCTGGTGGCGCTGCCGGTTGTGCCCTGGGCCATGCTGGCGGGGGCAACGACCGCCGGCGTGGGCCTGTTCTCCCCCGCCTTGGCCAACGTCTCGGGGTGGACGGCCTGGCTCACTACTGGAGCCATTGCCTTTTCCGCCCAATCCCTGGGCTCACTGTCCCTGGCCTCCGTGACTCTCCCCCGGTTCCACGTGGGTTGGGTTTGGCTATATTTTGTCCTGATGGTGGCGCTTCTATCCCGAGGGCGGCTGGCCGAGCTGGCTTCTTCACTAGTAAAGAACGCCCCCCGGCTGGCCCCGGCTCCGCTCAAGCTGGTGATCGTCGCCCTCTTGGGGGCAAGCTCGCTGCTCTGGTTCGCTATTCTGTCCCTCCCGGACGGCCGCTGGCGTGTGACCTTCCTGGACGTTGGCCAGGGAGACTCGATCCTTATCCAGACCGCCCAGGGTCAGAAGATTCTCATAGACGGCGGTCCCAGCCCCACGGCTATAACCGCCGCCCTGGGTAAAAGGCTGCCGTTCTGGGACCGGTCCCTGGACCTGGTGGTGTTGTCGCACCCTCACGAGGATCACCTGGCCGGGCTGGTGGAGGTATTGAACCGCTATCACGTGACGGAAGTCCTGGAGCCGCCCAACCTCAAGGGTAATCCCCTGGCCTCGGAGTGGACCAGGCTTGTCCAAACCAAAGGGATCAAGGCCGTGGTCGCAGAGAGCGGGCAACTCATCAAGCTGGGCGAAGAAGCCTGGCTGGAAGTCCTGTATCCCGACGAGGACCACAGCACTTGCTCCGGGAGTGATGCCAACAATTGCTCTATAGTTTTGAGGCTGGTGATCGGCCGCTTCACGGCCCTCCTCCCCGGCGATTTGGAGGCTCCGGGGCAGGATAGGCTCATGAGGGGTGACGATGATCTCAAGGCCCTGGTGCTCAAAGTGCCTCATCACGGCAGCACGTCCTCCCTGGATGAGGCCTTTCTCGACCAGGTCAGCCCCGAAGTCGCCATTCTATCGCTTGGCAAGGAAAACCAGTTCGGCTTCCCCGCCACCTCCTGTCTACGAAAACTGGAGGGGATCAAAGTCTTCCGGACTGACCTCCATGGTAATGTGGAGGTCACCACCGATGGCAGAAGCTACTGGGTTCGCTGGGATCAATAGGGCCTGGCTATAGGAAAAAAGTACTATGCGCCATCTCGATCTTCGGCGTTTTCAAGGGTCCTGGTGTGTTATAATTCTATTGTCTTGCCCCATACCAATGTGGCGCGGTGAGCCTTTTCTTGTCAGCCGTTTCATGCTGGTCCCTGGATGGCCTCTCTAAGCCCAGGCCCCGGCATAGTCTTGACGCGGAGCGAACCAGCAAATGTTCGGGTTGGAAGTCGTCTCGTTGGTCACCTCTCTGATCGCCGTGACCATCCTCCTGGTCGGCATCTCAGTGCGGCAGCGACGCGATGCCACTTTCTTTCCTAGTAAGGAAAAGGAGCTATCGACTTTCCAGGAGATCGACCGGGAGCTGAACGCCACGTTGGACCCGGGCCAAGTCCTGGATCTGGTCCTGGACCGGGCCATGACCCATACTTCGGCAGATAAAGGACTCATCGCCTTCTTTGACGAGCGCAAAGGCAGCTACTTCCTGGTGACCAAGCGCAATTATCCACCGGGCATTGACCGTTATCGCCAGGAGCCGTGGCCAGCGGAGCGCGGGATCGTGGGCAGGGTGGCCCGGACCGGACGGGCGGCCCTTGTCTCCGACGTAAGCCGCGATGGCGACTACGCTTCGGTCTCACCGGACACCCGCTCCGAGCTGGCCGTGCCCTTCCTTCGGCAAGGGCAGGTGATCGGCGTGATCAACCTGGAAAGCGACCGCCTGGCTGCCTTCAACCAGGGTCACCAGGGCTTTCTGCAGCGCCTTTGCGACCATGCGGCGGTCGCTTTGGCCAATGCCCACCTCTACCAGCAAGAAGCGCGGCAAGCCAGGCTCCTGCAACAAAAGGCCAATCAACTGGCCGAGATCCTCAAGGTCGGCAACGCCCTGAAAGCGAACCTGAGCCTGCCAGCGGTCCTGGAACAGATCACCAGGGCAGTCACCTCCAGCCTGGGGTTCAACCTGGCCTTGCTGAGCCTGGTGGATGAGGATGATCCCACTGTCCTGAAACGCGTGGCCTGTGCTGGGCTGGATCCCTCGACCTTCGAGCAGTTAAGGGCAACGTCTGTCCCGTTATCGCAATACCAGCGGATCATGCAGGAGCGATTCCGCATAAGTCAGTCCTACTACGTTAGCCACTCGCATCCGGAGGTCTGGGAGGGGGTTAGCGGGGTCTACGTGCCGGACCTGGGAGAGAGAAGAGAGGGCGAATGGCAGTCCAATGATGCGCTTTTCGTCCCCTTGATGGGCACTGACGGCAGGATCATCGGGATACTCTCCGTGGACGATCCGGTGGATCGGATGGTGCCCACCCTGGAGACCATCGAAGGCCTGGAGGTCTTCGCCAACCAGGCGGCAATTGCCATCGAGAACGCCAAGCTCTATGAGCAGGCCAGGCGCCTGGCCATTACGGATGGCTTAACCGGTCTATTCAACAGCCGCTACTTCTACGAGGCGCTGGAGAAAGAGATGCAGAAGACCGACCGCTATGGTCACCCCCTGTCGCTGATCATTCTAGACCTGGACGATTTCAAAGCCTACAACGATGCCTACGGCCATCTGGTAGGCGACAACCTGCTAGTGCAGTTGGCCTCACTCCTCACCAGCATCACCCGAGGCGCGGACATTGTGGCCCGCTATGGGGGAGAGGAGTTCGCCATCATCGTTCCCGAAACCAACCCGGAACAGGCCCGGCAACTGGCCGAGCGCATCCGGGTGGCGGTGGAGGACCACGTCTTCATAGTGAGCGGCAAGCCGCTGGAGAACAACATCACCGTCAGCGTAGGCGTGGCCGCCTATCCTCAAGAATCCTGGGGCGAAAAACAATTCGTCCAGGCCGCAGACGCTGCGGCCTATGCCGCCAAACAGGCCGGGAAAAACCGGGTCTGCGTTTACGGGCGTGACGTCCTGCATCCGGCTTTGCAGTTGTAGCCCAATCCGCAGAGCCCCGACCCTCATCTCCAACTTGAGGCCGCGCTCCTCTCCCTGGATTTCTCAGCGAGGCTTGCCTCCTCCCGCCTGGGCGAGGCTAGTCGTCTTCCTCCGGCGTCTTCGTGGGCTCGGGCGACATCGTGCCTGAAGGCGCCGGAGTGGGGGTCTTAGTGGCCTCAGGCGTTTGGGTTGCCTCTGGCCGCCTGGTTTCGGTGGGCCGGGCGGTCTTACTGGCCTCAGGGGTCTCCGTCTTGGTCGCCTCGGGCGTCTCCTTCTTCTCAGGCTCTTCGGCCTCGGTGGGCTCAGGGCTGTGCGTTGCGGTTGGGGTGCGGCTGGGCCTGGGCGTCGGCGACATGCCCGGTGTTGGCGATCGGGTTGCTGGTGGCAGTGCCTCGCCCTTCTTGACCTCGATCCTCAGCGCTAATGGTGAATCCCCATCCCGAAGCCAGACAGTGGCTTCCACCTTGCGGCCCACCTGAGCGGTGGCCTCGCTTTCATCGATAAATGTATTGGCATCTACCAGCAGAAGCCTCCCCGACACCTTCCAGGCCCCAGCGCTGAGCGCCTCAATTTCGCCGCTGAGTTCCTGGAGCCTGGCCTCGTCCTGGAGCTTGAAAGTCCGGATCTTGCGCGCGTGGATCGTGCCATCGGCCCGGCGAAGCGCCTCCACCTGGGCTGTCGACCCCACTTTGGGAGAGCCGATGACAATGGTTCCCCCGCCGACTATTATCTTCTTGCCGCCAATAACCCAAGCGCCCTTCTGGACCGCGCTGACCTTGCCCTGGAATTCCACCTCGGCCTCATGCTCTTCCGGTGTTTCTATCTCGATCTCCAGGGCCAATAGGGTTCCATCCCGCAGATGGGCGATCTGCACATCCACCGTCCCGCCAACTGTCGGCTGCCCGCCGGCCACCTCCGTATTGGAGTCCACCAGGATGGTCTTGCCGCTCACCACCCAGGCCTTGCTCCCAGTGCTCTTGACGATCCCCCGGAACTCGGATACTATCACCACGTTCTCCACCGGGGCTGGCGTGAAACCAGCCAGGACCTTGGGGTTCCCTAAGGCCTGCCGGGCCGCTTGACCCCCGAAGTGGACAGCGCTCAGGGCTTGGCTGGCGGCCTCCTGCCCCTCCGGGCCGGTGGAGGCCCGGACTTCTCGCAGGCCGACATCCTGCTGGGTCACCAGTTGAAGAAAGCGGGCCAATGTGTCTCGCGACTCGCCTTCAGGCAACCGAGAAATGACATCCAGGACCTTGGACGTGTAATCTCTCATGGCCAGTAGCGTACCAGCGCTGACCTTATGTTCCCGGTTGGCCTGGGCCAAAGCCTCAGTCAAGCGTCGCTGGGCCAGAAGCATGTAGAGGTCGGCCTTGGCCTGCCCATCGGGTGTCAAGGCGACCTGCGTGGTCTCAGTCGCCATCTTAACCGGATACAGAGGTGTTCCGGGCAAGCTGTCCTGGGCCAGAACGATGGTCCCGGTGCCTAAGACGATGGCCGCGGCCGCCGAGAGGCCCGCCACCAGCAGGGCCGAGGCCCAGGCCCTGGCCCGGCTGGGCGCTGAAGGCGAAACCAGCATCGCCCAGGAGGGAAGAACATCATACACGCTGGCCAGCCAGGAGCCTTTCTTTCTTTGCGGCATGGCAGCCAGCTTCCTCAGCAGCGCTTGCCGTCCTCTCATCATGGCCGCCGCCGGGGGCGCCAACACCGGCAGCGAGCGCAGCATGCCCGCCTGGCGCAACAGCGGCTCCAACTCCTGGGCGTGCTCCGGGAAGGCATCGAGGCACTGCCCAAGGCTCTCTCCGTGGCGCATCCTGGCCAGACATTCGTCTAAAATTGAAGCGAGATCTGCTTTCATTGTGTTCTCTCCAGGACACGCTTCAGGGAGGCCAGGGCTCGATGCTGAATGGATTTCACCGCCCCCTCCGTCTTGCCCAAAACCTGAGCCACCCCACTGTTATCCATTTCCTGGATGAATTTCAAGATGAGCACCTGCCGTTGATCCACCGTCAGGTATCGAAAGGCCCGAAGCAGTTCCTCTTTTTCGATTTTGCTCTCCAGGAGGTCTTCTGAGCTCTCTTGGTCCCAGGCGGGGCTTTCTTGCAACGGGAACTGGCCTCGCCGGCTCTGCTGGCGCAGATGATCCACCACCAGATTGTGGCCGATGCGATACAACCAGGCCACCAACGGCAGGCCCCGAGGCGTGTACGAGCCAATAGCCTCGAGCGCCCGCAGGAAAACCTCCGCGGCCAGGTCTTCGGCTTCGGATGCTCCTCTCAGCCTGTATTCCAGGGTTCACTGATTCCTATTGCT
>DYIS01000026.1 GCA_020723545.1 Ktedonobacter racemifer | reverse complement strand
GGGTTTGGGTGTGTGGATCTCAATCATTCGCTCGGCGTCGTACTGGGCAAAGCTCTCCCGAACCTTCAAGCCGCTGGAGGGGATAACCCCGAGGCCCCGCCACTCGGCCTCAGCGAGCTCGAAGACCTGGGCCATGTACTCCAGTGCCACTTTGTTTCCCTCCGGCGGCACGCCTCGCCGGTACTGGATGTCTACCTTGGCTTCCTTTCTGGCAATCTGCTTCAAGAGAATCTCGATGGCCTGCAAAATGTCCACCGGCTCGAAACCGCTGATGACGCAAGGGATGCCGTAGTCCCGGGCCACGAACTCGTAGGGATGGGAGCCGATGATCGCGCTCACGTGGCCGGGGCAGAGGAAGCCGTCTATCCTCACCTCTTTGGCGTCCAACAGCGCTTTGAGGGCCGGAGGCACCAGCTTGTGCACCGAGACGATGAAGAGGTTCTCCATCCCCCGGCGCTTGGCCTCCAGCACGGTGCAGGCGATGGTGGGGGCGGTGGTCTCGAAGCCCACGGCGAAGAAGACCACCTTCTTGGCGGGGTTACCCTGGGCCAGCTTCAAGGCCTCCAGCGGGGAATACACCAGCCTCACGTTCCCACCCTCCGCCTTGACCTTCTGCAGGCTGGAGTAGCTGCCGGGGACCTTCAACATGTCGCCGAAGGTGGCCAGGATCACCTCTGGCATGCTGGCCAGGGCAATGGCCTTGTCCAGGTCGGCGTTCGCGGTGACGCAAACCGGGCAGCCGGGCCCGGAGAGCATGTTGACGTTGGGCGGGAGCAGGCTACGCAGCCCGTGGCGGAATACGGACACGGTGTGGGTCCCGCACACCTCCATCAGGTTCACCTTTCTGTCGGTATAAGTGGAAAGCCGCTGAGCGATCCTCTGTACCAGCTCGCCATCGCGATATTCTTCGATGAATCTCATCCTGCTCCCTGATCAGTCCTGAGAGTAGGGTAGGAGCCCAACCGCCTGGTTAGGCGGGCCTGGCTCCATGCTAACCATCTCGGCCAGTAGCCGCAGGGTCTCCTGGGCTTCATCCTCGTCCACCTTCTGGATGGCGAAGCCGGCATGGATGAGCACGTAGTCACCGACCTTTGCCTCGGGCAACATCATCAGGCTGGCCTCCTTGGTGATGCCGCTGACCTCCATGGTGGCCATGGTGCCGTTAATGGCCATGATCTTCATAGGTACAGCCAAGCACATAGCAATTGCCTCCGGACGGGATGGGCCGTTTCACAATTCCTTGATGAATAGCGCTATCCCCTCGCTCAGGTGGGGAAGAACCATCTCCTGCCAGCGTTTGTTGATTAAAGTGGCTTCCAGTGGCATATAGCCCAACCGTTGGTAAAAGGCAGCGGTTGGCAGGTCGCTCTTTGGCGCAAAAAGAAAGATCGCGCGACAGGCCAGAACGCTGGCCTCGCCTTCGATGGTCGCCAGCAAGGACTTTGCCAGGCTTTCCTTCCTTGTCGGGTCGGTGACGATGATCTCTCGTACACAGGCGGCATAATTCTCCACCTGCCAGGCCGCCAGGCCGGAAATGTCGCCGTCCAAGGCGAGCAGGTAGCCCCAGTTGGCCCAGTCCCGGAGCAGCGCTTCGCGGTTGATGGGGGTGACCAGAGGCCTGACCCGGTTCAGGTAGCCCACCAGCCTTCCCAGATCTGCCATTCTCGCCCGCCGTATCACCGGTTCCTGGCTCACCTGGCGCTCCTAGAGGAACAACTCCATGAAGATCTCGTCGTCGTATTGGCCGTCGATCTTGACCTGCCGACTTAGCTTCCCGCATGGGACGAAGCCCAGGCTGGCGTAGAAGGCCTGGGCCTCGGTATTTCCTTGCCGGACGTAGATGAGGATCTTCTCGTAGCCGTGGCGCCGGGCAAAGTCCAGGGTGGCCTGAGTCAGCCGGTGACCGATGCCGCGACCTCGGAACGCGGGCAGGAGAAAGGTGCCCATCTGCCCCACGTGGTCCATGCTGTGGGTGTATTTGACCCAGCCATCCAGGGACTGGAACCCCACTACCTGGCCGGCCACTTCGGCCACGTAGATGATCTCACGTGCTGAGAGCGATGAGATGTAGGCCCGCTCCTCTTCCCACGTGAACGGAGTGTCCACAGCGGTGTATTTGCGCTCCGCCACCACTGTCTCCCAGATGGCCACGATGGCCGGAACATCTTCCAGGGTGGCCGGCCTGACGAGCACCTGGCCTTCAATGTTGGGCATCCCCAACCCCCATCACTCTGTTTTTGCCTGGTCCCGTAGTCTCTACCAGTAAATATTTTTTACCAGCAAAGAAAGCTAGATCTCGGCCACCGCATTGGCCACCAGCGCCTGGCCCAGTGAGATGCCGCCGTCGTTGGCCGGGACCAGGTGGTGGACGTAGGCCTCAAACCCAGCCTGCTCCAGACACCGCAGCGCCTGGAGCAACAGATACACGTTTTGAAAGACCCCGCCACTGAGCACAACCTTATTCAGCCCGTGGCGCTTACGAATTATACCACAAACTGTAGCGATCATCTCCGCAATGCTACGGTGAAATCGGGCTGAAATCACGCCGGTCGCGGCCCCGGCCTCGATATCAGCAATCAGGTCTCGAAACAGTGGAGCGGCATCGATGAGCGACCCATGACCTTTAACCCCTGACTCCTCGATGGCAAACTCGTAGGATTCCTCAAGGCCCTCCTGGGCGACCATCTCCAGCTCTATGGCTGCCTGGCCCTCGTAGTTGATGACCTGCCTGATGCCCAGCAAGGAGGACACCGCGTCGAAGAGGAGGCCCATGCTGGAGGTAGGCGGAGAGCCCAGGCCAGTCTCGATCTGCCTTCTGAGCACGGCCTGCTCCAGGGGCTCCGGTTGCTCCCAAATAGGCAGGTGGATGCTAAAAGCATCTGGCCCCAGGGCGTTGAACAGGTGGCTCAGGGCCATGCGGTAGGGCCTCTTGATGGCCGCAGTGCCGCCCGGCAGGGGGACATATTTCAGGTGGGCCGCGCGGTGAAAGCCTCGATAGTCGCCCACCAGGAACTCGCCGCCCCAGATAGCGCCGTCGGTGCCGTAGCCAGTGCCGTCGAAGGAAACCCCGATGACGGTCTCATTCAGCGCATTCTCCGCCATGACGCTGGCCATGTGGGCGTGGTGGTGTTGCACCGGGATGAGCCTGACCTCTGGGCCGGTGCTCTGAGCACAGTGGTTGGAGGCAAGCTCCTGGGCGTATTTTGTAGACAGGTAGTCGGGGTGGAGGTCATGGGCCACAATCTTTGGCTCTATCCGGAACAGCCTCTTAAAGTGCTCGATGTTGGATTCAAAGCTCTCTAGCGTTTCGAGATTTTCTAGGTCGCCGATGTGCTGGCTCAGGAAAGCGTAATTGTCTCTGGTGAGGCAGAAGGTGTTCTTCAACTCACCGCCACAGGCCAGGATCTCTTGTAACGGGAAGTCCAGGCGCACCGGGAACGGCGCATAGCCCCGGGAGCGCCGGATTATAGCCTCCTTGCCTTGGAAAAGACGCGTGACCGAGTCATCGCAGCGCACGTGGATATCCCGGTCGTGCAGCAAAAAGTAATCGGCCAGGGGAGCCAGTTGCTCCAGGGCTGCGCCGTTGTCTTTGGCGATGGGCTCCTCACTCCTATTCCCGCTGGTCATCACCAGTGCCAGGGGCCACCGCCCCATTGGCCTGTTACCTTCCTCGGAGAAAAGCAGATGGTGAAGTGGGGTGTAGGGCAGCATCACGCCCAGGTAGCGGTTATTGGGCGCCACCGCCTGGGCTATCGGGGCACCCTCCTGGCGTCTCAACAGCACGATAGGCCGCTGGGGAGACTCCAGAAGCTGCTGCTCTCCAGGGGCCAGGTGACAGTATGAAGCCACCGCCCGAGCGTCTGACGACATTATGGCAAAAGGCTTGTCCACCCGCTGCTTACGCTCCCGAAGCTTTTCTACCGCTACCGGGCTCGTGGCATCACAGGCCAGGTGAAAGCCTCCCAGCCCTTTGATGGCCACTATGGCCCCCTGGTAAAGCAGTTTCCTGGTCGTAACGATGGCTGCTGGCCCGGTGGCTGAGGCTTCTTGACCAGCAAAGGAGTTGCTTGCCGCGCGTCCCTCATCGCCCGGTATCAGCCACACCATTGGCCCGCAGACGGGGCAGGCAATGGGTTGGGCGTGGAAGCGCCGGTCGCCGGGGTCGTGATATTCCCTCTGGCAGTCCTGGCACATGGCAAAGGCTTTCATGGTGGTCCTAGGGCGGTCGTAGGGGATATTCTCCACGATGGTGAAGCGAGGGCCACAGTTGGTGCAGTTGGTGAAGGGGTAGACGTGCCGCCGGTCGCTAGGGTCCCGCATCTCCCTCAGGCAATCCGGGCAGACGGCGATGTCCGGCGAGATCAGCACGAACTGGCTAAGAGCCTCACGGCTGGGCTGGATGTCGAAGGAGGTGTAGCCGACGGGCGGGAGAAAGCTCGCCTCCAGATGCTCGATGACCGCCAGGGGTGGAGCCTTGGGGCGGAGGTCCTGGAGGAAGCGCTCCACCTGCTCCTGAGGGCCCTCTACCTCGCAGGCCACGCCTTCGGTGGAGTTGAGCACCCAGCCTTTCAAGGCGTGCTCGGAGGCCAGCCGGTGGATGAAAGGCCGGAAGCCGACGCCTTGAACGGCTCCTCGGATCAGCAAGCGTGCCCGGAGCCTGGAATCCAATGTCTCTTCCATTTTTCTACTTGGTGAAAAGCAACGGGGGCAATCATATCATTTTCTAGGCTCTACGACAAGGAACTGGAGCATTGACCCCGCGTCTTTCTTGACCGGCCGAGCGGCGAAAGGTATAATGCGAACCATTATGGCTTTTAAGAGAAGGCCATTGGTAAAACCGGTAGGAGTGTCATGCAGCTCACTATTTCCCTGGCTCAAATGGACATTGCCCTGGGTGAACCCGAGGTCAACCTGGCCAGGGTTAAGGATATGGCAAAGCAGGCCCGGCAGAAGGGCGCCCAGGTGTTGGTCTTGCCGGAGCTCTGGTCCACCGGCTATGACCTGGAAAGGGTAGCGAGTTATGCCTCCGGATGGGAGGAGGGCGCGTTCCTGGAGGCGACCAGACTGGCCCGAGCCTCTGGCCTCTACCTCGTCGGCTCCTTCTTATCGGTGAGGGAAGGGCTATTCTACAACACCGCCGCCATCATCACGCCGGAAGGCAAACGGGCCGGCTGGTACGATAAAATCCATTTGTTTCGCCTGATGGCCGAGGAGCAGTATCTTAACCCTGGCCAAAGCTGCCCGGTATTCGATCTGCCGTTTGGCTTGGCAGCCCTGGCGATATGCTACGACCTGCGCTTCCCCGAGCTCTTTCGCCGCTATGCCCTGGATGGAGCCAGGATGGTCTTTGTCCTGGCAGAATGGCCCCAGGCACGCCTGGAGCACTGGCGGACGCTCCTGCGAGCCAGGGCCATCGAGAACCAGTTTTTCGTGGTGGGTTGCAACCGCGTTGGCTCCAGCAATGGTGAGGACTTCGGCGGACATTCGGCTTTGAGCGACCCCTGGGGGAAGGTTCTGGTGGAGGGTGGCGACCGGGAGGAGTTCTTGACCGCCACCATCGAGTTGGACGAAATCGAGGCGGCCCGGCGGACCATCCCGGTCTTCTCTGACCGGCGGGATGATCTATATGGGGGCATAGTGGGCATGGAGGCTAGTTGTGCCGGTAATCCGCGAGTTTGAGCCAGACCGTGACTACCAGGTCGTTTTTGAGCTGTGGCGAACGGCCGGGCTGCTGATCCGGCCCTCAGACACCCTCGATGAGGTCAGGAAGAAGCTGGAGCGAGACCCCGACCTTTTTCTGGTGGCTGAGGATGATGGAGCAGTTGTCGGCGCGGTGATGGGCGGCTGGGACGGGCGGCGGGGATGGGTCTACCATCTGGCAGTAGATCCGGCCCGGCAGCGAAATGGCATCGGTCGCCAACTCATGGCCGAGCTGGAGAGACGCTTCAGGACTAAGGGGGCCCTGAAGATCAATCTGCAGGTGTACCGCGACAATGTGGCTGCCCAGGGGTTCTACCAGAAGCTCGGCTACAGCCTGGCTTCCGAGATCCTCAGCATGGGCAAGGAACTAACCGAGAAGGGTGCCTAGTGACGAGGCGGGGAGGGTGAAGATCTATTTCTCTGGCGCCATCGCCGGCGGCCGGAAATACGCTCGAGTCTATCGGACCATCGTCGAGCACCTTCAAGGGCTTGGGCATGAGGTGCCCTCGGCTCACGTGGCCGAAGCGGGGCTCTCCGCCTCCGGCGAGGGCCTGAGTCCGGAATACGTCTACTGCCGCGATGTGGCCTGGATCCAGGAAAGCGATTGCCTGGTGGCCGAGGTGTCCACCCCCTCCCTGGGCGTCGGCTACGAGATATGCTACGCCCTGGGGCTGGGGAAGCCGGTGCTGTGCCTCCACCAGGAGGGCCGGTTTATTTCCAAGATGATCACTGGCAATACCAATCTTTTCCTGCAAACGGCCTCTTATGCCGACACCCAGACCGCATTGAAGGCGATCGACGATTTCCTGGCCGGTCAGCGACGACTTCGGAGGGGCGATGGAGACCCATCAACTGTTTGAGCTGGCCGATGCTGCCCTTGCGGATTGCGTTTCTTTTGGCCAGGCCCTGGTGCGCATTCCCAGCCCCTCCGGCCACGAAGGGGCGGTGGCGGAACTGGTGCGCAACCGGATGCAAGCCCTGGGCTACGATCGGGTCTGGACCGACGAGGTCGGCAACGTCATCGGGGTGATACGTGGGAACCGGCCGGGCAAGGCGGTGTTGTTCAACTGTCACCTGGACCAGGTGGACCCGGGTGACCCGGGTGGATGGCCATACCCACCACATGAAGGCGTGGTCAGGGATGGGTACCTCTGGGGCCGCGGAGCCAGCGATTGTAAGGGGGCCCTGGCGGCCCAGATTCTCAGTGCTGGGCTCTTGAAGCGCGTTGGGCGAGACTTTGCCGGTGAGATCTACGTGGCGGCAGTGGTGCTGGAAGAGGTGGGGGGCCTGGGAACCCGGTGCCTGGTGAAAGAGGTCCATCCCGATTTCGTCATCATCGGCGAGGCTACGGATAACCAGATCGCCCGGGGACACCGCGGGCGTATGGAGTGGTTGGTGACCGTGAAGGGCCGGTCCGTCCACGCCAGTGTACCGGACCGGGGCGCTAACCCTCATTATGTCCTGGCCAGATTTATCCAGGCCCTGAATGGGGTGCCAATGGCCCAGGATGCCTTTTTAGGGCCAGCCACGGTGGCCCCCACGCTCTACTGTACCGACCAGAGCAGCGCCAACGTCATCCCCGGCCGGTGCTGGTTGCACCTGGACTGGCGGAACGTGCCGGGCCAGGACGAGACGTCCATCCAGATGCGGCTGCAAGCGCTCCTGGATGGCTCCTTGATCCCGGGCTGCCAGGCCTCGGTGGCGCTGCATGAGCTGGAGCTGGTGAGCTACACCGGCTACCGGGAGCGGTCGCCTTTTCTCCACCCACCCTTTGTCCTGGAGGCGTCCCATCCCCTGATCACCGAGAGCCAGAAGGCCCTGCAAGGGGCCCTGGGGCACACGGTGAAGGTAGACAAGTGGCGGTTCGCCACCGATGGCGGACACACCGCCGCTGCGGGCATACCAACCATCGGCTTCTCCCCCGGCGAGGAGACCTTTGTCCACACCAATCAGGATCGCATTTCCATCGCCAAGATGAGGGAGGCATTGGTAGGAAACATGGCTCTGGCCCTGAGGCTAGGGGCTTTGTGAGATCGCATGATCGCCGTCCTCGTGGCTTTGGCCTTACTGATCCCCCTGGCCCTGGCCACTCTGCTTTTCCTGGTCCCCTGGGCAATCGCCCGACGGTTGACGCGAGTCTTGCCCCGAACCTACTGGGACACCTACACCTACACCCCCTGGGAGATGGGTATCGAGTTCCAGGAGGTTTGCTTCCCTTCCGGCGACGGCCTGAGCCTCAGCGGGTGGCTCCTGCCGCGACCGGAGACGGATCGGGTGATAATCTTGGCCAGTGGCTACCGGGGAAGGAAATCCGAACTTCTGGGGGCCTGCGGGTATCTCTGCCGCCAGGGCTTCGGTGTCTTCGCCCTCGACTTGCGCGGCCAGGGGGAGAGCCAGCAAGAACGCTACCTGACCATGGGTTATCGGGAAGTGCAGGATGTGCTGGCGGCGGTGGACTACGTCTGCTTCCGGATTCCGGGGGCGCGGGTTGGGGTCCTTGGGTATTCCATGGGCGCCGCCGTGGCCGTCATGGCCGCCGCCCGGGACCCCCGGATCAGGGTGGTGGTGGCCGACAGTGGCTTTGCCTTTCAGAAGGACATCGTTGCCCACAACTTCACCCGGGTGACGCACCTGCCGGCCTGGCCTTTCGTGGACCTGGCGGAGTGGTGGGTGGAGCGCCGGGCCGGGTTCCGGCCAAGCTGGGTGTGCCCCGCCGACGAGATCGGCAAGATCGCTCCCCGACCGGTTTTGATCATCCACGGCGTGGAGGATGACCTGGTCCCGGTTGAGCAGGCCAGGACGTTGTACCGCCGTGCCGGTGACCCCAAAGAGCTCTGGCTCTTGGAGGGGGCCAAACACGCCGGGGCCTACTTCGTGGACCGAAAGGCCTACTGTCAGCGGATAGCGGGTTTCTTTGAGCGTTGGTTGGCCTAGAGTGTACGTCATTGGATTGACCGGCAATATCGCCACGGGCAAGAGCACGGTGTGCCAGATGCTGGCCAGGCTGGGGGCCAGGATCATCGACGCCGACCAGTTGGCGCACCAGGCCCTGGAGCCAGGAAGCCCCGCTTGGGAAGCGGTGGTGGCGCGATTTGGAAAAGGCGTGCTGCAACCAGACGGGCAGATCGACCGCGGGAAACTGGGCGAAGTGGTCTTCGCCGACCCCGTGGCACTGCGGGAGCTGGAGGACATCGTCCATCCGGCGGTCATAGCTCGCTCTCTGGAGATAATGGCCCGGGCCACCGAGCCGGTGGTGGTGCTTGACGCCATCAAGCTCATCGAAAGTGGCATGGCCCAAAGCTGCGATGCGGTTTGGGTGGTGACCTGCACCCCGCAGCAACAGGCCGAGCGTCTCATGGCCGGACGCGGGCTCTTGGAAGAGGCGGCCTGGCAGCGCATCCGGGCCCAGCCACGGGCGGCGGAGAAACTCGAGCACGCCACGGTAGTCATCGATAATTCGGGCACCAGGGAAGCGACCTGGAAACAGGTGAGAGAGGCCTGGGAGAAGATCGCTCCCCGGAAAAAGCTATAGCTGGTCCTTTAACCGCTCGGCCAACCGGCGAGTCATCCCCGGAACCAGGGCCAGGTCCTCTATCGATGCCTCTTGGATCCCCTTCAGCGAACCAAATCTCTTGAGGAGGGCTGCCTTGCGCTGGACGCCGATGCCCGGCACCTGGTCCAGGACGGAGCCAAAGGTGGTCCTGGCTCGCACCCTCTGGTGGTAGGAGAGGGCAAAGCGGTGCGCCTCGTCCCGGATACGCTGCACCAGATAGAGGCTTTGGGAGGTCCGGGGCAGGATAACGGGGTCGGGTGTATCGGGCAAGAACAGCGCCTCATGCTCTTTGGCCAGGCCGGCCACCGGCAGGTCGTAGATCGCCAGCTCGTCCATCACCTCCAGGGCGGCTGATAGCTGTCCCCTTCCGCCGTCCACGATCACCAGGTGCGGTACCATGCCCCAACTGTCTTTAACCTCCTCGCCCGGGGCCACTGCCGGAGCCTCTTCGGCCTCCTTCTGCCGGGCAGCGTAACGGCGGAAGCGCCGCCGGAGGACCTCTTGCAGCATGGCGTAGTCGTTGGCCCCCTCCACGGTCTTGATGCGGAAGCGCCGGTACTGGCCGGGCTGAGGCATGCCCTTCTCGAAAACCACCATGCTCCCCACCGCCGAGGTGCCCTGGATGTTGGAGACGTCGTAGCACTCGATGCGTATGGGCAGTGTGGGAAGCCCAAGGTTCTCCTGGAGCTCCACCAGGGCCGTCCCGGTCTTGGCGGCGTCGGATAGCCATTGGAGACGTAATTGCCCCAGGGTCTCTCCTGCGTTCTCCTCCACCATCTGCACCAGTTGTCTCTTCTTGCCGCGCTGCGGGAAGGCCAGCCTCACCCGGTCACCGCGACGGTCCCCGAGCCAGGCAGCCAACACGCCGGCATCGCCCAGGCGGTCCTGCAGGATGACCTCGGCCGGGACGTGGGTGGCATCGGCGTAGAACTGCTGGACGAAACTGGAGAGTATCTCCGCCCGCTCGCTTTCTTCGGTGCCTTGCATGACGAAGTGCTCCCGGCCGATGAGCTTGCCGTTACGGATGAAGAAGACCATGACGCAAGCCTCGCCATTGCTGCGGGCGGCGGCGATGACGTCTTGATCGGTGGGCTCGACGGAGATGACCTTCTGTTTCTCCACCACCTTCTGCACCGCCAGCCATTGGTCCCGAAAGTAGGCGGCGCTTTCGAAATTGAGAGATTCGGCGGCTGCCTCCATGTTCTTGCGGAGGGCGGAGACGATCTGCTCGTGGTTGCCGTCCAGAAAACCGCACACCTGCTGGATGACCTCCCCGTACTCCTGGCGGGTGGTGGCGCCAATGCAGGGGCCCAGGCAACGGCGGATGTGGTATTCCAGACAGGGGCGTTTGTCCTTTCCGGTGATCTCCTTACGGCAGGAGCGATAGGGAAATAGCTTCTTCAAGAGGTCCAAGGTCGCCCGCAGGGACTTGGCGCTGGAATAGGGGCCAAAATAACGTGCTACATCGGGCTGGGGTCGGCGCACGGTGTATACCCGGGGCCAATCCTCCTGGATGGCGATCTTGATGTAGAGGTAATTCTTATCGTCCCGGAGCCGGATGTTGTAGTAGGGGTGGTGTCTCTTGATGAGATTGCACTCCAGGATCAGGGCCTCTTTTTCCGACGCGGTGACGAAATACTCGAAGTCGGCGATCTGGGAGATCATCTTGCGGGCCTTGGGCGAGAGCCGGGCGTCGGCGTGGAAATAGGAACGCAGGCGGTGGCGCAGGCTCAGGGCCTTGCCCACGTAGATGATCTGGCCGGCTTGGTTTTTCAGTACGTAGACACCGGGCCTGGCCGGGAGCGCCCCCAGGCGGGAGGAAAAACGAGTTTTCTCGGAAGAATTGGCGGTCATTGATGGTCGTGGCTATCTATTTTTGACTTCACCACATTTTACCATAAAATTTCATTCCTGCTACCCCCGGCAGAACAAAAAGGGCAGCGCTCTGGCTGCCCAACGTTTCCAACCGGTGTCCCCGCTGCCTACTTCGGCACGGCCTGGAGGGATTGTAGAAATTCGCTGATCTGCTTGTTGAAGGCATAAAAGCCTCCCACCAGGACCAGGCAGCAACAGCAGAGGAGGATGAGCACGACAACCGCAATAATGAGTCCCTTGTTCTTAGCCATCTCAGTGCACCTCCCTTCCTTTCAGGTTTGGACCAGTCATAGGGCTTGCCCGCCGGTGCCACAATAGCAACAGAAGCAGCAGGAAGAGCCCCAGGAGGACCACCATCAAAAAGGGAAGGAGTATCGAAAGTATGGTGACGGTGGCCGCCACCACGTCCTCGACAAAGCTGAGGATAGGGTTGCCCAGGCCGCCGGTGAGGGCGGTGACGGCCGGCCGGACGGTGGCTTTCGCGGCGTGGATCGAGCCGGCCAGGAGGAGCCCGCAGATCAGGGCCAGGACCGGGTGAACGTCGGCGATGACATTGTTGGAGGCGGCGAAAAGGATGGCCCCCGCCGTGGGCCGGACGAGGGTCTGGATGACGTCGTTGGCGGTATCCACCGCCGGTATCTTATCGGCGAAGGTCTCCACCAGGAGGAGCGCTACCAGGATGGCCATCACCAGGTTGTCGGTGAGTAGATCGAAGGGTTTGTTAAGCTTTAGCAAAGGGGTGAAGCGGGCGGCGATGGCAACGATGAGCAAGGGCAGATAGGCATTCAGCCCGGCCGAGGCGGAGATGCCGAAGCTGGTAGCCAGATTGGAAAAGGCCTGGATCATCTTGCAAGGCCCCTTTCACCCGACACGGGCGCTCTTGAATCCACTCCATTATAACAAATGGAAGGCGCAAATAGCAAATCGCCCCGAGCTGGTGCTGTTTACAGAACTTTTACAATTCGCTCAGCGAGTGAGAGGCAGATATGCTATAATACCAGTGTCTTTGCCAGGCTTCACGTTTCTCGGGCGGCTTTTGCTGGCCGCATCGTGCCGTAAACAAAAAGGGAGGAGGTGAGAAAGTGAATCGTCCTACTGGCGTGACCATCATCGCCCTTCTGTACTTCTTCAGCGCCGCCATGATGCTCTTGGGTGGGTGCATGTTCCTGGCCCTGCCCTTGTTGACCGGCGCCGGCGCCTTGGGGCAGGAGGGCGCTGGGGAGGCCATCGCCATCAGTGGTACCATGGGGGTGGTATTCTGCGGCGTCTTTGCCATTTTCGCGCTGCTGTTCGCCTTCTTTGGCTGGGGCCTGTGGAAGCTCAAGAACTGGGCGCGGATCCTGACTATCGTCTTGTCCATCCCAGGGCTCCTGGGCATCCCCATCGGCACCATCATCTCCGGGCTGATCATCTGGTACCTTCTGAAGGAGGACGTGAAGGTAGCCTTCCAGTAGCAAGCCTAGACCTTAACGCATTGTCTCGCAATCCAGGGCGCGTTCGTTGTGGCATCTGCGAGGAGCCCGGCGGCGCGCCTCCTTTTTGTCAGACAAGAGGGGCGCTAGAAATTGAGCCCGTAATAGTGGGTCAGGAGAGCCCGAACCGCGCCCATGGCCGCTATCTCCAGGACCGACAGGGTGAGCCCGGCCAGGAGGGGCAGGAGGGCGTCGCCCCAGGTCTCAGCCAGGTTCTCCCGGCGGGCCAGGATCAGGAGGATCATGCTATTGATCAGGGTCAGCATCGCCAGGACGCCGGCGGTGGAGACGAGGGCCAGGGGATACAGGAGGAACCCAATCTCTGCCTGGGTCACCAAGACCAGAGCCAGGGCGGCCGCCAGGAGGACGCCCAGCTCAACGAAATTGCGCAGCACCGGCTGGGGATCAACGGTGCGCCAGAGGGTGAAGTTGAAGACCGGGAAGACGATGGTGGCCAGGGCCAGGCCGTTCAGGGTGCCCGTGATCAGGCGGAAGAGGTTGCTGGGCTCGTAGAGGTGGGGCAGGTCGGGGAAAAAGGTCAGATATGAGTTCAGGCCATCGATGCCCATCAGCACGATGAAGACCACCAGCGCGGTGAGGAGAGGCAGGGGCGGCAGGCCACCGGAGCGGCGCCGGCCCAGGAGGAAGTAGGCGGCTAAAGCCAACGTAACGCCCAGGTAGGTCCCGGTGCAACGCGCGCATAGTGGGAGCTGTTGCCCGCCCGGGTGAAAGGAACGGGCGGGGATCTGGTGGCAGATGCCGTAGCCGATCAGGTGGGCTTTGTCCAGCACCGACCAGGGTGGGAGCAGGAGGAAAACCGCCAGGACGATCAACAAGAGGCCGGCCAGCATCCGCCGCGCTGGCGCGGAGCTCCGGGAGCGGCTGGCCTGGGCCTTTTCCGACTCCATCAAGGACCTCGAAGCAACGAAAAATAGGGCATCGGTCAACCCTCCAGTTCAGGATAACCTATGCCCCTTTGCCAAACCAGGTTATTTCCAAAAGATCATCGTCGCCCTTCCGGCTTGAGCTATTGGCTGAGCCCGTGGGAAGGTCTACGGGTAGATGCCTCGGGTCATGATGGCGGTGGCCACCCGGTCAATGGCCATGACCAGGGCGGCAGTGCGCATGTCGATCTTCTTCTCCTTGGAGACACGCCAGACATCCACGAAGGACCTCTTCATGATCCTGGCCAGCCTCTCGTTGATGTCGACCTCCTCCCAGAAGAAGGCTTGAAGGTCCTGTACCCACTCGAAGTAGGATACGGTCACCCCGCCGGCGTTGGCCAGGATATCGGGGACGACCAGGATGCCCTTATCATAAAGGATCTTGTCGGCATCCCGGGTGGTGGGGCCGTTGGCTCCCTCCACGATTACCTTGGCCCTGATGCGGTCGGCATTGTTTGCGGTGATCTGCTCTTCCAGCGCTGAGGGGATGAGAAAGTCGCAGGGTAGCTCCAGGACTTCCTCGTTGGTAATGGTCTCGGTGCCGGGGAAACCAACTAACGTGCCGGTCTCCTTCTTGAACCGGAGCACCTTCCGTGGGTCAAATCCTTTGGCGCTGTAGATGCCTCCCTGGGAGTCGCTGACCGCGACGATCTTGCAGCCCTGGTCATGCATCAGGTAGGCGCTCGCCGAACCCACATTGCCGAACCCCTGGACGGCCACCGTGGCGCCCTGCAGGTTCATCCCCAGTTCCTTGGCCGCTTCCACCGCTACGAGCATACAGCCGCGGCCGGTGGCCTCGAAGCGTCCCTGGGAACCACCCAGGCCGATGGGCTTGCCGGTGACCACGGCGGGCACGGAATAGCCTTTGTGCATGCTGTAGGTGTCCATGATCCAGGCCATCACCTGGGGATTGGTGTTCACATCCGGGGCGGGGATGTCGCTCTCGGGACCCACCATGATGGATATCTCAGTGGTGTAACGGCGGGTCAAGTTCTCCAGCTCGGTGGCGGACATCTTCTTGGGGTCGCAGACCACGCCGCCCTTAGCGCCGCCGAAGGGCAGGCCCACCACGGCGCACTTCCAGGTCATCCACATAGCCAGGGCACGCACCTCGTCCAGCGTGACGTCTGGGTGGTAGCGGATGCCACCCTTGGTGGGGCCCCGGGCGGTGGAGTGATGCACCCGGTGGCCAGTGAAGATCTGCACCGAGCCATCGTCCATCTTGACCGGGAAGTTGACGGTGAGTTCGCGCTTAGGGTGGCGGAGCATCTCCACAATGCCGCGCTTGATCCTCAGGAATTGCACGGCATAATCGTACTGTTCCAGGGCCATCTCGTAGGGCGTTTTCTGGACCTTGACCACGCTGTGATTGACCTTCCTCATCATTGATTCGTCCTCCTCATTGAGATGTAGCGAGATTTCAGTGCTTTTGGCCGGGTGAGAATTTTCCGATTGTAACATCTGCCACTGGACAGGGACCACCTCCTTTGGTTTGCTGCAAGTGTGACCCTTTGCCAGTAAAGAAGCCGGCGTCGCGCCGCAGGCCGGTATTATACCACAAAGTTCTCCGCCCTGCACCGGATTGGTCCAAATCCTTCACAAATAAGAAGCGGATATCGTATCCACCACCCTTCTTTACCAGTAGAGAGCCTTGCATAATTGAGTTATGAGTTCCTCCTGAAGTCTGGTATCATTCTGT
>DYIS01000025.1:7616-15271 GCA_020723545.1 Ktedonobacter racemifer | reverse complement strand
CCGGCACAAAGGGCGCTTCGTGAAAGTGTTCCCAGGCATAGACCAGGACACCCTGCCCGTGGGTCAGGACCACCTCGCTAGGCCCCAACTCCGCCAGGGCTTTGGCGGCTTCCCTGCGGTCCGTGATGCCGGTGAGCATCTCCGCCTCCACCGCATCGGCCTTAAGGACGTCCACGTACTGTAGGACCTCTGCCTTCTGGGGCCAGTCCTGAAAGATGAGCTTGCCATGGTCATTGATGCGGACGAACCCCTGTACGTCCAAGGAAACCCTGGCCTTCTTCCGGGCCAGAGCCTGGATCACCTCCAGCGGCACCTCCCCCCGGATGGAGGCCCCGATATGGTAGGCCTGGGCCTGGACTGGTTCCACCTCCTCCGGCGTAAACGGCCCGGCAAAACCCACGGCGTAGATGGTCCGCTGGTCTAGATCCTCGCTGGCGTAGACCAGTTTCAAGCAGGTGGATTCCTGGGTGGGTGTGGCGAAGACCCGGACGCCCATCCCGGTCAACGTCTCCACCACATCGAAGTCCTCCCGGGCCAGCCGGGTAACCACCGCCGCCCGCAGGCCCATCCTGGCCGCCACGTGGCAGCCGTAGTTGAAGGCCCCGCCCTGGATGATCCTGGTCTCTTGGGGGGTTACCACGGTATCCTTAGTGTAGTGGCCAATGAAGGCAATGTCAAAAGTGGCGTCGGTGCTCATCTTCTCGATTCTTTACTGCTAAAGAGATGTGCGCTTCCGCCTTCGTCTATAGCTCAACGCCTGCCAGTGTAGCACGGCCCTGGACCCACGTCAATTCTTTAACCAGGCACGTTCATAGGGTGAATTCTTAATACTTAATCCTCCCGCCCCGATCCAGATCGGGGCGGGAGGATCGGCCACGAGGGTGCAAAGATATACTCCCCCAGAAACCTGGTTTCCTCCGCGCTCTCTACGGTGAATGCTCTCGCCAGTTTGAGACGACGCTTCGCTAGTACAGAAGTGCGATTATCCCCCATGGTCACCCGGGGGCGATTTGGGACAGAGAGGGAACACGGGACTTGACTTCTCCACACGGAAATGCCAAACTTAGCTGGCTAACGTCTCAAGGGACTCTGAGGGAGACCAACCGTGCCGGCGGTGCTAGAATCGTGGTATGCGAAACTGCGGGACAGGTGGAAGAGCGGGACGCGCCCCCAGCATCTGGCCCAGGAGGGTGCCACTCGCCTTTGTCAACTGGACCCATGAAGAGGCAAGCCAGTCTACACCGTGGACTACGCCACCCAGCCCGCCCACGTGGCCGAGGCCTACCAGAAGAACCGCGCCTTGGGCTTCATCCCTTACGTCACGACTATCCTGCTGGATCGCCTGTCCCCCAACCCGCCGCCGGGCTACTGAAGCTGGGGAGTATGCCATAGTGGCGCAGCCGGTCTACAATATCGTCACGGGGACCAAACGTCAGAGCCTAGCTCCCATGCTACGGACACGTAGCGACCCATTCGGTGTCCGCACCGGCTGCCCTGGAAACCACAGCCCATTCGAGTCCATGATGGATAGCCGGTTTATATGGTATAATCCAGGGCAGGCCGCCGTCTTAGCCGCAGTTTGACTTTCAACGTTTAACGTCTCGGCCCGGCCCGATCCGAGTCCAACTTTGCCGCAGGGAGGGCATAGATGGATGATTCCGATGCCTACGAGGCCCTGGACGCCTTCTCTCCCGCCGTCCGGGCCTGGTTCCAGGAGGCCTTCGTCCAGCCCACACCACCCCAGGTCCAGGGATGGCCCCCGGTCCGGGCCGGCGAAAACACCATTATCCTGGCTCCTACCGGATCGGGCAAGACCCTGGCTGCCTTCCTGTGGGGCATTGACCGGATCTACGCCGAGCTGGAGGCAAGGATCACGTCACCCGGCATCCGTCTCCTCTATGTCTCTCCTCTCAAGGCCCTGAACAACGACATCGAACGTAACCTTCGGGCCCCCCTGGACGGCATCCGTCGGGCCGCCGCAAAGCTGGGCCAGGCCCTGCCACCCCTGCGGGCCGCCGTGCGCACCGGCGACACTCCCAGCAGCGCCCGGACCTCCATGCTCCACCACCCACCCCACATCCTGATCACCACCCCGGAGTCCCTCTACCTGATGCTCACCAGCCCCCGGGCCCGGGAGTTGTTCACCCAGGTCCAGACCGCCATCGTGGACGAGATCCACACCCTCTGCGGCAATAAGCGGGGTGTGCACCTGGCCCTCTCCCTGGAGCGCCTGGAGCGCCTGGTTGGGCGGCCGGTGCAGCGCCTGGGCCTCTCCGCCACTCAAAAGCCGCTGGAAGAAGTGGCTCGCTACCTGGGCGGCCAGTCCTGGCAAACTGCCCTGGATGGCTCCCGCCAATTGATCCCCCGACCGGTAACCATCGTGGACGCCGGGTATCAGAAGCCCCTGGACCTGAAGGTGATAACTACAGTGGCCGACTTCCGGGAATTGGGCGGCGAGTCCATCTGGCCCACCATTGTCCCGCAACTGGTGGAGCTCATCCGCCAGCACCGGACCACCCTCATCTACGTCAACAATCGTCGCCTGGCCGAGCGCATAGCCGACAAACTGAACGAGCACTTCGGTCCTGGTGTCATCCGGGCCCACCACGGCAGCATGTCCCGGGAGGCCCGGCTCCGGATGGAAGCCGACCTTAAGGCCGGCCGGCTCCCTGCCCTGGTGGGTACCAGCTCCCTGGAGCTGGGCATTGACATCGGGGCGGTGGACCTGGTGGTCCAGCTCCAGTCGCCCCGGGGCGTGGCCCGGGGCCTCCAGCGGGTGGGCCGTTCCGGCCACCTGGTGGGAGAGACGAGCCGGGGCCGCATCTTCGCCACTCACCGGGAGGACCTGGTGGAGGCCGCCGCTGTGGCCGACGGCATGCGTCGCGGCGAAGTGGAGCCCACCTATACGCCCCAGAACTGCCTGGACGTCCTGGCCCAGCAGGTGGTGGCCGCCGTCTCTGTCGAGTCCTGGAACACCTCGGAGCTGTACGACCTGGTACGCCAGGCCTATCCCTACCATGGGCTTTCCAGGACGGCCTTCGACTCGGTACTGGAGATGCTCTCCGGGCGCTATCCCAGCCAGGCCTTCCGGGAGCTACGGGCCCGCATATCCTGGGACCGCACGAACGACCGCCTCTACGCTCTCCCCGGCAGCCGCCTTCTGGCCCTCTCCAACCCGGGCACCATCACTGACCGGGGGGCTTTCGGGGTCTACCTGGCTGATGGCATCACCAAGATCGGCGAGCTGGACGAGGAATTCGCGTACGAGACCAGGGCCGGCGACGCCTTCATCCTGGGGAGCCAGACCTGGCGGGCCCTGGATATCACCACAGATCGGGTCATCGTGTCCGAGGCGCCCGAGGCCCTGCCCAGGATGCCCTTCTGGAGAGGCGACCTGCCCTGGCGGCCCTATGAGCTAGGGATAGCCATCGGGCGCTTCCGACGGGAGGCGGCCCGGCGCATAGATAGTCCGGATCTGCTCCGTTGGCTCCAGGACGAGTACGCCCTGGACGAGAACTCGGCCCACAACGTCGCCTCTTACGTGCGCCGCCAGATCGATGCTGCCGGAGAGATATCATCGGACAAGACCGTGATCGTAGAGCTGTTCCAGGATGCCATCGGCGACTATCGGCTGGTGGTCCATTCCACCTTCGGAGGCCGGGTCAATGGCCCCTGGGCCCTGGTCATAGCCAGCCTCTTGCGCGAGTGCACCGGCGTGGAGGTGGAGGCCCAGATCAGCGACGACGGCATACTTTTTCGCTTTCCCCGTTCCGACGCGCCGCCACCTCTAAATATCGTCCAACGCCTGCGACCGGCGGAGGCCCGGGAGTGTCTCCTGGCCGCGCTGCCTGATTCGCCCCTCTTCGGGGCTCAGTTCCGGCAAAACGCCGCCCGGGCCCTCCTGTTGCCCCGGGCCAGGGCCGGCCGACGCACCCCCTTCTGGCTGCAACGCCTGCGCTCCAAGGACCTCTTGCAGATCGCCCGGCGGTTCGAGTCCTTCCCTATCGTGGCCGAGACCTATCGGGACTGCCTGAGGGACATCATGGATCTGGCTCACCTGGAGGAGGTCCTGGCTCGCCTGCAAAGCGGTGAGATCAAGGTGGTGGCAGTCCAAACGGCGGTCCCTTCTCCAATGGCGGCCAGCCTGCTCTTCAACTTCATTGCCGTGTACATGTACGAGTGGGACACCCCAAAGGCCGAACGGCAGATCCAGTCGATGGCCTTGAACCGGGAACTCTTGCAGGATCTTTTGGGCGAGCCATCTCTGGCGGGGATGCTGCGGCCCCAGGCCATCGCCCAGGTGGAGGCCCGGTTGCAGCACACCGCCCCGGAATACCTGGCCCGGTCGCCGGAGGAGCTGGCCCAGTTCCTGTGGGAGATGGGGGATCTGTGCGCCGAGGAGGCCCAGGCCTGCTCGGCTGGAGATGCCAGGGAGTGGCTAGCCGATCTGGCCGCCCAGGGACGGGTGGTACAGATAGACCTGCCGGGCGCTGAGGAGTCGCCCCGGCGCTGGGTCCCGACGGAGCTATTGGAGGAATACCGCCATGCCTTTAACCCTGGCCCGATAATACCTGCAGCCGAGACTGACCGGGCCCGTCTGGCCGTGCTCAGGAGATACCTGGCCACCCACGGGCCGACCACCACCCAGGCATTGGGGGCCAGGTACGGCTTCCCCGCTGAATGGCTGACAAAGGCCCTGGAGAGACTGGTCGCCTCCCGGGAGGCCAGGCCCGGACGCTTCACCCCCGGGGTGGAAACCGACCAGTGGTGCGACCGCCGTGTTCTGGAGCAGCTCCACCGGGGGACGTTGACTCTCCTGAGGCGCGAGGTGCGGCCGGTATCTACGGCGGTATATGCCGATTTCCTCCTGCGCTGGCAGCACCTGCACCCGGCGGACCGGCTCTCGGGCCCTCTTGGACTAGAGAAAGTCCTGCGGCAATTGGAGGGCCTGCCGGCGCCAGGCCCTCTCTGGGAACGCCACCTGCTCCCTGGCCGGCTGGTGGACTTCCAGCCGGAGGCCCTGGAGACCCTCTGCCAGGAGGGGCAGGTGGTCTGGGTTGCCTCTGGCGGAAAGGACCCCCGGGTTGCCCTGATCTTCCGGGGGAATGGGAGCCTTTTCTTAGAGGGGGTTGGGCCGGAGGAGGTCGCCGCCCTCAGCGACTCCGCCCGGGCGGTGTGGGAGGCCCTGCGGTCTGAGGGGGCATGTTTTACCGCTGACCTGGAAAGCCTCACCGGGCTTTCAGGGCTAGCGCTCCAGGAGGCCATAGTTGAGTTAGCCGTGGCCAGCCTAGTCACCAACGACCTCTTGGATGCCATGCGCCGGGTCATCGCCTATGACTCGATCGAGGCTCTTCCGGCAGCCAGGACACCATTGAGCACCCTGGAGGCCCAGTTGGCGGAGCGACTCGTCATCCCTCGGCGTAGCGCCTATGCCGAATACCGAGCCGCCAAGTCCCGGGTGGCCCGTCGAATAATGCGCCAGCCACCCCGTTGGGGTGGCCGCTGGTCCCTGGTCCACCGCCGGGATATCCTGGGCCCTGATCCGGAAAATAAAAACAAGCGCCGGGCTGACCTGCTACTCAACCGCTATGGGGTGGTTTCTAGGGAGGCCCTGGAACGGGAGGGCCTGGGCTGGGAGTGGGCCCAGCTCTACGGCGAGCTCCAGAGGATGGAATACCGGGGCGAGGCCCGCCGGGGGTACTTCGTGGCGGGGCTTACGGGGGTCCAGTTTGCCCTGCCCACGGCGGTGGAAACGCTCCGGCAGGTGGCCGCCGGCGAATCCCGGGATGACGAGCCGCTACTGGTAGTGAACGCCGCTGACCCGGCCAACACCTGGGGGCCGGAGCTCCCCGGTGGGCCCGTGGACGCCAGCGGGAAAGCCTTTACCTTCGCCCGGGTGCCCACGACCTGGTGCGTGCTACGCCGGGGCCTGCCGGTCCTGGTGGCCCAGGACGATGGGGCCAGGCTTTCCACCGCCCAGGGGCTGGACGAAGACGGTGCTCGCCGGGCGGCAATGGCCTTCCTGGAACACATCAAGCGTGACCGGGGCCGCCTGACCGTGGATGAGTGGGATGGCTCCCCAATTCTGGCAAGCCCAAGCCGTGGGCTCCTGGAATCCTTGGGTTTCCGCCCTGATTGGCCGGGCATGACCTGGGAGAGAATTCCGGACGGCGAGGGTACTGAACCACCGATTACGCCGATGTCACAGACTTCATAAGAGCGATCTGCGCAATCGGTGAAATCTGTGGTACCGATTTGCGCACGACCTGGTAACAGAAGCGCCTACCTGGCCCTGTACGCCTGTGGCATGTACTCCGGCAGTACCTTCTCCGCGAAAATGGGCTTCAGGCGGGCGAAACGTTGGCGGCCGTCCTCCAGAGGGACGCTGGGCCAGTCGTCGCCGATGAGTGGCCGGGCGTAGCGCACGAAGTCGTCGGTGACGTCGGCCCGGCCCGGCGCGATCCACGCCCGGGGGAACTCCCGCTCGGAGTTGGCCACCAACTCCAAGGGCACCTTGTCGTACCGCACACCATAGATCGGCCCTGGCTCCCTCAGGATGGTGGACATGAAGCCCGACCCGTGCTCCGCCGCCACCAGGGCCGCTTTCTGCCCCACATTGTAGGCCTCCTCGAGATCCACGGTAGAGGCGTAGATCATGTTATGGCGCTGGTCAGTGCCCGGCACGTTCCCCCGGGCCGCCCCCTGGGCCCGCAGGCCCACCCGGTTCAGGTAGTTCACCACGATCTGCTCCACGTTCATCTCGCTGGAGGAGAACTGGACGTGGCCGAAGGAGTCTCTCCGCTCGCCGATCTCTCCGACCGGAAAGCCCTCGCTTATCACTACGATGGCCCGGCCGGCTGCCTTCAACTGCTCGTTCACCCGATCGGCCAGCTCTTCCAGGGTGACGCCGGACTCGGCCAGGAAAATGAGCAACGGCATCTCCCGCTCCGGGTCAGCCAGGCGTGCCGCCGCCGGGATGAAGCCGATCTTCCGCCCCATGGCCTGAAGCACAAGTACCGGGTCAGCGGGAGATGACCCATCGTTCTCCTGGTTGGCATTCTGCACGTAGAGGGCCCAATAGCGGGCGACGCTTCCATATCCCGGCGTGTGATCGATGAGCTTGAACTCCCGGTCGCCCACGTCGTTATCGATAGTCTTCGGGACGCCGCTGGCGACAAGGTCCAGCCCCCGCTCCCGGGCCAGAATGGCGATCTTGTGCGCCGTGTCCATGGAGTCGTTGCCGCCGATGTAGAAGAAGTAGCCGACGGAGTGGGCCTTGAACACCTGGATGACCCGCTGGAAGTCCTCCTGCTGCGATGTCTTGAGTTTGTACCGGCAGGTGCCGATGCCACCCGCCGCTGGGGTGGTCCGCAGGAGGCTGATCTCCTCTTCGTCCTGGGCCGAGAGATCCAAAAGCTCCTCCTTGAGGATGCCCTCGATGCCGTGGAAACCGGCGTACACCCGCCCGAAGTACTCGGGCAGGGACCGGCAGGTCTCCACGATGCCCCGCAAGGAATTGTTTATCACCGGCGATGGCCCGCCCGACTGGGCCACTACCGCGTTTTTCGGCTCTGCCATTGCTTCCCCCTATCGTTTTCGGGTCGAAGGTTTCCGGTGACCGCTGAAATCTCAAACCCGATGCTTATCGCTGCCAT
>DYIS01000025.1:0-7606 GCA_020723545.1 Ktedonobacter racemifer | reverse complement strand
TCCCCCCATTGTTTTCGCGTCGAAGATTTCAGGTGACCGGTGAAATCTCAAAACCCGGTGCTTATCGCTGCCATTCGGTGTGGAAAACGCCCTCTTTGTCCACTCTGCGGTAGGTGTGGGCGCCGAAGTAGTCACGCTGGGCCTGGGTCAGGTTGGCGGGCAGACGCTCGCTGCGGTAGGCGTCGTAGTAGGCCAGCGAAGCGCTCATGGCCAGGCAGGGAATGCCCAGGCCCACGGCGGTCCGGATGGCGAAGCGCCAGGCCTCCTGGCGGCTATTCACCGCCTCCTGGAATTCCGGGTCCACCAGCAGGTTTGGGAGTTCCGGTTGGCGCTGGAAGGCGGTGCTGATCTTGCCCAGGAACCGGGCCCGGATAATGCACCCGGCCCGCCAGATGCGGGCGATGTCGGCCAAGGGCAGGTCGTAGCCATACTCCTGGGAGGCGGCCCGAAGCATGGCCATGCCCTGAGCGTAGGAGCAGATCTTGGAGGCATAGAGGGCAGCCTTAACCGAATCGATGAGCTTCTGGCGGTCGCCCCGGTACCGTCCCGCCGGCCCTGAAAGGATCTTGGAGGCAGCCACTCGCTCTTTCTTGTAGGCCGAGATGATGCGGGACTCCACCGCGGCGTTGATGGTGGGCGTAGGTGCCCCCAGGTCCAAGGCGTTTTGGCTGGTCCATTTGCCCGTGCCCTTCTGCTGGGCCTCGTCCAGGATCAGCTCCACCAGGGGCCTGCCGGTCTCCCCGTCCATCTTATTGAAGATATCCGCGGTGATCTGGATGAGGTAAGAGGAGAGCTCCCCCTGGTTCCATTCGGAGAAGATGGCGTGCAACTCGGGAGCAGAGAGGTTCAAGGCGCGCCTCAGGATATCGTAGGACTCGGCGATGAGTTGCATGTCGCCGTACTCGATGCCGTTATGTACCATCTTCACGTAGTGGCCGGCCCCCCGGGGACCGATGTACGTGACACAAGGCTCGCCATCGGCCCTGGCAGCGATGGCCGTGAAGATCGGCTCCACGAGCTGGTAGGCCTCCTTCCGGCCGCCAGGCATGATGCTGGGCCCGTGGAGGGCGCCCTCCTCGCCGCCGGAGATGCCGGTGCCGATGAAGAGAAGGCCCAGGGCCTCCAGGTCCCTGGCCCGGCGCTCGGTGTCCTGGAAGAACGAGTTTCCGCCATCGATGATCAGGTCACCCTTTTCCAGGTGGGGCTTAAGCTGGTAGATCACGTCATCCACCGGCGCCCCGGCCTGGACCATGAGCATGATCCTCCGTGGGGTTTCCAATGTCTGCACGAGCTCCGGAATGGAGTAGGTGGGGCGGATGTTCTTCCCGGCGGCGCGTCCCTGGGCAAAGGCCGTGGTTTTCTCCGCGGTCCGGTTATAGACGGCCACCGAGAACCCGTGCTGCTCGATGTTGAGGGCCAGGTTCTCGCCCATCACTGCCAGGCCAATGAGGCCGAACTGTTGCTTACCCATATAGACTCCTCCTGTCGTTTACTAGTCAAGAACATCCTTCAGCCGGTAGAGTGTTTCCCCGGCCTTCCTCACCACCAGCATCCCCTCCGCCTCGCGTCCTTCCCACTGGGAGACGTCGATGCTTTTAGGGTCCAGGTAGCCCAGGTTAATACGGCGGCAACGCTCCTGAGGGATGCCAGTGGCCAGCGTCACCCGTATTCGTGGCTTCTCCAGGCCTTTCTCGTTGGTGCCGGCGCCTTTCAGGTGTGTGGAGTGGGCCATGACCCCGCCCGGGATGCCAGCGAAGCGGGCCATTTGCGCCATGAAGTAGTCTCGGACGTGATAGCCGATCTGGTCGATGAGATGGCCATGAGTGTAGGAGACCTCGGTGATATGCGGCGCATATATGATGACCTCGCCCCCGTCCTGGATGGCCGGCTCCAGCTTGTACATGGCTTTGGCTGCGGTCCACAGGTCTTCGTACATCGGCTGGGCCATGGAGAGAACTCGCTTGAAAGGGCGCTCCACGTAGACGATGTGCAGGCGAGCGGAGAGGTCCGCCGCTTTGGAATAGGCCTCTTGAGGCGGCCCGATGAACAGTCCGGCCAGCCCCTCCCCCCTCACCACCATGCTGAAGCAGAGGACGGGGATATTGACGAATGCGGCAGCCCGATCGATGACCTGCCGCACCGGGGTGTCCTTGACGCCGATGATCTTCATGCTGGTGATCAGCGCACCAAGCCAGTGAAACGGGTTGATGGTCTTTGGCCCGGCGATGCCAGGGAAGAGGTATTTGTTCCCGCCGGAGAACCCAACCACTTCATGCGGGAAGGTGGGCCCGCAGATCACCAGTTGATCGTAGTCAAAGACCATCCGGTTGAGCGATACGGGTAGTTCCTCGGCCATGAGCCCACCGGAGAGCCGCTGAGTCTCCTCCGCGGTGATGGCGCCGATGGTCTGTAACACGCCGGGCTGATCCCAGCGGTGGTTGAAGATATTTACACCTGCATATTGCCCTCGACGCTCCTGGGCGGTGATCCCCACCAACCGGTTCAACCGCTCCTCGCTCAGGGGCTGATGAGTCCCGAGCGCCACCAGATAGTCCAGGCTCGCGGCCTGGCCGCCCATAAACGTGTGGAATAGTCGGAAGAACTGCCCTAAGGGTGCGGTCCGCGTACCGTCCGGGATGATGACCAACACGCGTTTCCCTTTGGTCTCAATGGCGGACAGGGCCTGGGACACCAGGTCACGGACCTCGTTCTCTGATAGAAGCTCCGTTTCGCTGCCTTTTCCTATAACCATGCAAGTGCCTCGTCTATGCCGTCCTGGTCACTTCTTAACCCAGGGCGGCACCTCGGGGAGGAGTTTGTCAAACTCGGCGATCAGGGCCTGCTCATAGGCGCCAGCGAACTCGCCCTCGATGAATCTGGAGAACCCTTCCCGATAGAAGCGCTCCCAGGACTCATCCTCACGCCCAGGGTTGATGGGGAAGAAAAGGGCATTGTTGGCCCTGGCTGCCTGGAGGTCCCCGGGGGCATCACCGATCATGAGCACGTGATCGGGCCGGTACTTGCCCTTGGCAGCGTACTCCAGGTGCTCTTTCTTGCTGCCCAACTCCTGGCCGGCGATCACCCTGGCGTATCTGGCAATGTCGTGCTCCTGCCATTCCCGGATCAGGGCCTCGCCCGGGGTGGCGGAGACGACCATGATGTCGGCCTTGTCGCTCATTATCTCCAGGCTCTCGCGGACGTAGGGGAAAGGCGGCACACCGTGCACGATCTCCTCGATGGCACGGTTCACTGCCTCGCTCCAGGCCAGGGCCTGTTGGAGTTCGGTATCGCCGGTCTCCCGCACCAGGCCCTTCAGGGCCGGGTTGCCCAAGGGTAGACCGGAGTTGATGAACTCCCGGATCTTGGGCACCTTGGGTATCCTGACGCCTCGTTTCTGCACCTCGGATCGCTCCCGCAGCAAATCGAAGACCATCACCAGGGCGGGCCAGCGGTTGATGCCCCGCCACTTAGAGTAGAGGTTCACGAACTCCGCCGCCTCCCGGGCGTACCTGGAGACAGGCTGGAGGTTCCAGTAACGGACAATATTGGGAATGAAGCATTCCTTATGCTTGATCTCCATGGTGTCGAAGGCGCAGCCGTCGGAGTCGATCCCCACAAAGAAATCGCGTTGTGGTTGAAGCTCTCTCAGCGGCCGCGCCGCCTCCACGGTGGCTGACATATTCTACCTCCCCGCTATTTTTCCAGGTGCTATACCCCGCTGTAGGCGGAAAATCCACCATCCACCGGGATCACCACGCCATGCACGAACTCCGCGGCCGGCGAGAGCAGCCAGAGGACCGTCCCCACTAGGTCCTCGGGATCGCCGAAACGGCCCATGGGTGTGTGTTCGATGATGGCTTTGCCCCGGGGGGTGAGTTCGCCGCTGCCTTCTACCGTCAAGAGGAAGCGGTTCTGCTCGGTCAGGAAGAAGCCCGGTGCAATGGCATTCACCCGGATCTTGGGCGAGTAGTTCTGCGACAAATGGACGGCCAGCCACTGGGTGAAGTTGCTCACCGCCGCCTTGGCCGCGGAGTAGGCTGGAATCCTGGTCAGAGGCCGGAGGGCATTCATGGAAGAGATGTTGAGGATCACCCCCTCGCCCCTCTCGGCCATGATCTCCCCGAAGACCTGGCTCGGCAGCAAAGTACCAAAGAAGTTAAGGTCGAACACCCATTGGAAGGCATCCCTCGGCAGGTCGAAGAACGACAGTTGGGGGGACGTGGTGGCCTGGGGCTTGTTGCCCCCCGCCCCATTGATGAGGCAGTCCACCCGGCCAAACCTGGCCATGATGGAAGAGCGGGCCTGTTCCAGGCTTTCCTTCGAGAGGACATCTGCCTCTACCGCTATGGCCTGACCGCCCCCCGCGGTGATCTCGTCGGCCACCTTCTGGGCTTGCGCTTTATTCAGGTCCAGCACTGCCACTGCGACGCCAGCGTGGGCCAGGGCCCGGCACATGGTGCTGCACAGCACCCCTCCACCGCCGGTGACCACAGCCACCTTTCCGGAGAAACCGAACAGTCTCCCCAGGTATTCGCTATTCATGCCTACCTCCCTTGCTTTCTTCCTCAACCGATAAAGAAGCCCACGTGCCTCCCAAGATGGGCCTCTAAAGCCGCGTAATAGGACTCCTCATCCCCGGCCAGGGCCGAGACCAGGCGATCCCGAAAGAGATATCTGCCGTCGCTGCCCTTTGCGGTCAGGACCGAGCCGAATGTGACATGCAGGAGCTGCCGTCCGTCAAACCGGTCCAGCACCCCAGCCAGCTCCGGGTCCGCCAGTTGATCTGGTGCGGGCACTTTGGACAGGTCGGCAGACACGTGATAGGAGGCTTTGTCTTGCTCGTAGCGTTCGAGGGAAAAGGCCAGAACCTGGCGAAAAAGTGCCGAATCGATGCTGGCGATGACCCGCAGGGCCTCCAGGTAGCTCGTCCCGGCGGTCTTCAGGTGCACCAGATTGCCCGCATGCCTGGCGACGATGGGATATATACTGAACTTATCTGAGCCGGAATGGATGCCCAGTTTGTACGGGCCGAGGTGACGGGCCACCGCCACGTGCCAGACGAAGTCCCGCTCGAACCAGGCCAGGTCGCCGATATAGTCCACCCCTTTCTCGAACCGGCCCACGTACCTGGGCGCCAAGCTGGCCCACCTCACCCCCAGGCGCTTGAGCTCGCTGGCCACAAAGAAGTGTTCGTGCACCGAGGTCGGCGTCTCGGTCTCGTCCACCGATATCTCCAGCTCGAAGGGCCGGTCTCCCATCCGGCCAGCCAGGTGCTGGTACAGGTTCACCGTGTGGGCCACCGCCTTGCCATACTTAGCCGCGGCGCGCAGGAGGTCCTCATCGGAAAAAGAAATGGAAAAGCCATCACCCAGATCGAACGTCTTCCCCAGGTATGCCGCACGCGTCATCTCGGGGGAGCTTTCCAGGTCGGCCCAGGGCAGATCGTCCATTTTGCCCTTCAAGATGCCCGTGGCATCGGCGTTGGCATCGTTGTCGACGTGGTCTCCCGGGTCAATCGTGAACATGGTAAAGCCAACTGGAGCACAGCGGTCAATGTCGGAGGTGGTTTTCAGGTGGTCGGCGTCGGCCCCAAAACCCTGGCGCCAACCCTCTTGGAAGACCCCCCAGGTGGCGTCGTCCAGGACCTGCTCCGGGGTGCGCCCGGTCCGGGCCATCTCCCGTATGGACTGCTGGGCGAATATCGGGGCCAGGCCGGTGCCGCGCACTGCCCGCACGTGGCCCGGGGTGGCCAGGCCCAGCCTGTCTCCGAAGCCCACCGATTTTTGCAGTCCCAGGGGTACTGGGCCAGTGTACGGTAACGCACGACGCAGGGCAGCGGCATTGACGTGGTCCAATGGGCTGACCTTCAATTGGTACTTCTCGCCATTCTCACGGAAGGCCCTCTCTTCCCCGACAAAGGCCGTGGCCCCACCATGTCCCTCTTTGGACAAAATACCAAGGAGCTTGCGTTCCTCCGTCCTCCCCAGGAAGAAGACGGCCCCACCGCTGGCGGCAAGGGAACCTGGATAGACCCGTAGGCCGGACAGCTCTCCCAGCTTCGCCGCCGCGGCCGCGCTCTCCTCAGCCGTCAAGGGCGGCAGAAGCACGGCTGTCGATAGCATGGTTAGAAGCGTGTTCATAGCGTCGCCTGGCCTGATCTTTGTACCCCGGCACTGGTGGCGCAGCTATTGTAAACGTTTTCAGCCCTGAAGGCAAGCCAGGCTTTCTTGATCTCCAATCTCACCTCTCAAGTATCCTTCACCCAGGCGTGAGCCGGGTCATCGCGGAAACTCATCGTCCTGGTTTCACCGGCCAGTACCCAGAGATAGTATACGGTGTATCCAGGAGCAGCAGCCACCGGATGGTAACCCTTGGGGAATACGATGACGTCGTTATCCTGGACCGTGAACGATTGGTCGAAGGTCTCGTCATCGGTGTAAAGCCGTTGCAACCCAAAGCCCTGGCGCGGATCTACCCGGTAGAAATACACCTCTTCCAGCCTGTATTCGCTCGGTGGGTCATGGCGATCGTGCTTATGGGGTGGATAACTGGACCACTGTCCCGGGGCAGTGAAGGTCTCTCCGACCAGTAGACGCCTGGCCGGGAAATCGTTCTCAGCGATGTCGTGAACTTCCCGCTCATAGTGGGGCTTGCCGCGTCGTTTCACCCTAACCTGGTCTGGCGTCACCAGACGAGCAGAAGAATCCTGGTCTGTGAGCGCGTACGCCACGGCGATTTCGCTTTCACCCAGGCCTTTAATCCAATAGCTCGAATGACGTGGCAGATACACTGCGCTGGCCTTCTCCTGGAAGATGCCTTTCCGGCGCATTGCCCATTCACAGTCGCCAGCCGTGACTTGACATTCTCCGCTCAGCATCACCAGCACGGCCTCCCGCTCTCCGGTTTCCACACCGTACCCTTCACCGGCCATCAGGCGCAAGATGCCGAACTCGATGAACCGCAACCCCGCATCGCCCGGCTTCACCAGACAGGTGTAGCCGGGCTTGGGAGAATAGTGAAACTTCAATTGCATATCAGCACCCATGATCATCCACCTCCGGAGGTTTTCGGCCAAGCAAGCTGTCCGGCCAGGTCTCGGACCTCCCGTACCGCCCGGGCACCGCCATCCACGATCAGGTTAATATCATTGGCGTAGGCCAAGAGCTTCACCCCAGCCTCTAGCCAGAGCTTGGCCGATTCCCGGTCCATCACGTGGACACCAGGCGCGACACCGTATCGGTTGCAAACCTCCACGAAGCGCTGGGCGCAACCGGTGACCTTTGGGTGCTTGGTCTGCCCCGGCACGCCCAGGGATTGCGAGAGGTCGCCGGGCCCGATGAGCGCCGCGTCTACTCCGGGCACTGAGATCAGTTGATCCAGGTCTCGAATTGCTGTCTCGCTTTCGATCTGAACGATAATGAATGTCTCTTGGTTCGCCTGCTGTATATAGGAGCCAGGATCGCCCGGGGTGTAGGCTGAGTGGGCGCGCTTCAGGGCCATTCCCCGGCGTCCCAGCGGAAAGTATTTGGTGGCTTGAATTATGGCCTCCACCTGGTCCCTGGTCTCCACCTGTGGGACGAGTAAGCCCTCGGCCCCAGCATCCAAG
>DYIS01000024.1 GCA_020723545.1 Ktedonobacter racemifer | reverse complement strand
GAAACCGACTCAAAAGGGCCCCAGGGCCAGTGTAAACGTAGACTGTTCGCCCTCCATTGATCGCAGCCAGCAAGCGGTCAAACTCCGCTTTGACGTTCAAGTGTATGGGCACTATCTCCAGGTCTCGGCGCAGGCCCTCCACCGCCTGCAGGTAGCGGACCGCAGTGGCAGTCTCCCACTCGCTTTGCACCATGGCGTCGTTCTCCACAACCTGGGCGGCCAGACCCCGGGCCTGACCTTCGACGCCCCTCTCTAGGGCCACAACCTCCCCCAGCACCAGCCTCCGGTGGGACAATGGCACCAGGGATAGGCCCAGCACAAACGTTGTGGCTACCAGACGCCATGGCTTCGGCAGTCTGGTGATCCAAAGCCCAAGCCCTCCCAGCCCCAGGGCTAATACTACGATGGTGGGTATGGCAAATACCTCCACATCTGGCACCCAATAGACCAGGGCAAAGGCCAGATTAGCCACACCGACGGCTAACAATAACACCGCAAACCACCTGCTTGCCCTCACCCTTGTCATCAGCCCCAACCCCACAAGGGCTAAGGCCAGGCTCGCCACACCCAACTGTCTCTCAGGAATGCGCCAGAGGACCTCGACCCAACGCACCTGCCTTCCCAGGGAACCAGCAAACGTGCTGCCCATGACGGTGTTCCAGAACACGTCGCTGGCCGAAATGCCCTGGGGCAAAAGACGAAGAAAGACATAGGCGTAAAGCGTCTGAGGGAGCAGGGCAACTGCCGTTATCCTGGCGCCAAAGGCAAGCCGGCTCTGCCAGTCATCCGGCAAACTCTGCCGCACCATCCAAACCGTGAGCAGGAGGGCCGGCAACAGCAGGACCGTGGTGCGATGGTGGGCCAAACTCAGCCCCACCACGAAAAAGAGGAGCATCAGCCGGCTACGCCGCCGGCTCGTCGAGGCTTGGACAAGATCTCCAGCTAGATCGATCAGCAGATAAAAGGTCAAGGCCAGAAAGAGGGCGTTGAGGCTGTACACCTCAGCCACACTGCTCTGGCTCCAGAAGGCCGGGGTGAGGCAAAAACGAAGCAGGCGGCAGCGGCCACCGCGTCGCTACGGGCGCAGCGCCGGGCGGTCAGGAAAATCACCGCGGCCGCTGCCGCACCATAGACTGCCGAGAGGAGATTCAGTGCTGCGGCAGGGGTTAGGAAAAACCAGAGCCTGACCCAAAGGGCGCCAATCAGGACGTACAGGGGATAACCGGTGGGATGGGGCACGGATAGGGTGGCCACTGCCAACTGGAACTCCCCACTGTCTCCCCTAAGCATCCCGCCGGCCAGGGTGGTGGAGAAGACCACGAGGACCAGGATAAATACCAGGAAGGCGCGGAAGGCCGGGTTAACGCCGGTCCGGCGAATGAAAATCCTGGCCCAGGTCGAGGACACCCCCGGAGGAGATGAGTTGAACGTGGGTTGCCTTCTCATGGCCTGATCCGCTGCCGGATTATAACACGGCCGCGCTTAATCAGCAACGGTCGGTTATAGGGTCAGGACGTATCGAACAAGGCCTCCTCTCCTGTAGAGTTGGCTCTGAGCCAATCCTGGTAGAGCTGCGCAGGCGGTTTGTGGCCCAAGGCCTGGGGAGACCTTCCTGCACAGGCGGGCAACTCCCCCACCTGGTAGAACTCTTCCTCACTGGTGCAGAAGGAACGCTCTACCTGGTCGTTACCCTGGGGACGGTTAGACTGGTTGAAGTAGTGGCACATCTGTAGCCCAGTTGGGCCACAAAAGGCAGCTCTTGTACTGCCAGGCCGAAAGCTCCAAAGAACTCATTGCCACCATCCGGCTGGATAGTGTGCACCAGGAAAGGAAACTCCTCTATCACCCGATGCTGGAAGACCGAGATGGACAGCTAAAGAGGAGGCTACGCTCCGCGGGTCGAGCGGATGGGCAACAAGCACTTGCCCTAACGGCAAGACGGACAGCCTTCGGGATGGGCCTTGACCTCGACCCTCTCCAGACGGCCTTCCCAGGCATCCACGTAGAGCAGCCCCTGAGTGCAATTGCCATCTTTAAGGAGGAGCCTAAGAGCCTGGCTGGCCTGAAGGGAGGCAACAATGTGGGCGATGGGAGCAAGTATCCCCTTGGTTGTGCCTACGCCCCTACGGGGCCGTAGAGGATCGCCGAAGACGCAGCGGAAACAGGGGGGCAGACCCGGCACGATGGCCATCGTTAGCCCGTAGCACTCGTCCACGGCGGCGAAGACCCAAGGGATGCCCAGCCGCAGGCAGACCTCATTGAGCAGGTAGCGGGCGGCATCGTTATCCGTGCCGTCCAGGACAAGGTCGCTACCCCTCAGAAGTTTCTCGGCGTTGCTCCGGCGCAGACGGGCCACTACGGGCTCGATGGTGATGTCCCCGTCAATGGCCCGTAACCTTTCCGCCGCTGCGACGGCCTTGGGCCGGCCCAGGTCGCTTTCATAGTAGAGCGCCTGCCGCTGCAAGTTGCTGAGCTCCACGCGATCGTTGTCCACCAGGCGCAAACGGCCGACGCCGGCCCGGGTCAGCAGTCCCGCCGACACCGTGCCCAGGCCCCCGCAGCCGATAATGGTGACTGTGCAGGTGGCCAGCCTTTCTTGCCCCGCCCGCCCAATTTGGGACAGGGTCACTTGGCGGGCGTACCGTTCGTGGTTTTCCCGCATCCTTATCACCTCTTCAAATCACGCCGGCCAGGGGCTAGAAATCAAAGACGCTCTCCATGCCCATGTTCATCACGCCCAGGGCCCGCCAAAGAGCGGCCACGTCGGAGGGTATGAGAATGACCCGATCCCTAGCCCTCAGGCTTGTCCCCCTCTCGCACTTTCTGCCATTGAGCATGGTCATGGCCACCTGGGTAAAGGGAACATCCATGCCCTGGATGGCCTCCTGCACCGTGCTCCCCTCCGGCAAGGACAGCGGGAAGGTGCCATCGCTGTTCTCAGGCCTTCCCCGTCCGTACCCATCCAGCTTCAATCTACCCGATAGCAGCACATTTACCGTCATCATCGTGCCTTTACCTCCTTTCCGACTCCACGATACCATGAGATGGTCGGGTGAGAAAGGGACGGTGGGCCTATTTTGGGCAGTAAAAAAGGCCCATCTTGCGATGGGCCTGGGGGCCTAATGCTGTTTCGCCAAGCTAACTTCAGCGGGCTCCGCATCTACTCTATCTTCACCAGCCCCTTGCGGATGGCATAGAGCATGGCCTGGGTACGGTCGTAGACCTGGAGTTTGGCGAAGATGTTGGCGATGTGATTCTTCACCGTCTTCTCACTGAGAACCAGGGCGGCGGCGATTTCCTTGTTGCATCGACCCACGGCAATGAGCTTGAGCACCTCCAACTCCCTGGGTGTCAGTTGGTCGTAGAAGGGCGTGCGTCCTGCCTCCTCGCCGGGGAGGGCGGCAAGCTGGCGCAGCACCTTCTGGGCGATGGTGGGGCCAAGGAGCGATTCGCCGTGCGCCACGGCGCGGATGGCCCGCAGCATGGTCTCCGGGTCGGCGTCCTTGAGGATGTAGCCCCGCCCGCCTGCCTGCAAGCCCCGGAAGACGAACTCATCATCCTCGAACATAGTGCAGAAGATGATGCCCACGTGGGGCATCTCCCGACGTAAGGTGCGGGTCGCCTCCACCCCATCCAGGCCGGGCATCTTGATGTCCATGAGGATGACATCTGGAATCAACTCCCGGGCCTGCTCCAGTGCCTCGCGGCCGGTGGCTGCCTCGCCCACCACCCTCATGTCCTCCTCCGCCTCCAGCATCTTGACGATGCCTTTACGGAAGAGGGTGTGGTCGTCGGCGATCAAGACACAGATTTTGTCCATGTCCTTACTGCCTCCGCTTGAATGGGCACCCGCATGACTAATACCGTCCCCCGGCCCGGCGCGCTCTCGACCTCGAACCGCCCACCCAGTTGTACTACCCGCTCCCGCATGCTCCACAGCCCCAGGTGTGTCCCCGGCCGGGGTGGCTGGGGATCGAAACCTTGCCCGTCGTCGGCAATGCACAGAGTCACCCCTCCCGGATCACGCGTCATGGTCACCTCCACTCGCCGCGCCTGGGCGTGCTTGGCCACGTTCGCCAGCGCCTCCTGGACGATGCGAAAGAGAGCTGTCTCCACAGGGGCGGGGAGCCGCTCGTCGCTCTCCGGCAAAGAAAGAGCTACCTCCAGGCCCTGCTCCTCTTGATAGCGGGCCATGTACTCCCGCAGGGCTGGTACCAACCCCAGCTCGTCCAACGCAGCGGGACGCAAGTCGTGGATCAGACGGCGGATGTCCTGGATGTTGGCCTGGGCCAGATCGGCTAGTTCCTCGATCTCCTGGGCAGTCAGATGCTGGTCCCGCTCCAGGAGCTTGCCGGCCGTGCGCAGGCGGACGTTCAGGCTGGCCAGGGCGGGCCCCACCCCGTCGTGCAGTTCCCGAGCGATGCGCCGCCGCTCCTCCTCCTGGGCCGCCGTTACCTGGGCCAACTGCTGGCGCAGGATGGCCAACCGCTCCTCGTGCAGGCGGGCGTTCTCCAGGGCCAGGGTGGCGCTGTGGGCCAGGGTGGCGAGAAGGTCTAAGTCCTCCTGGGTATAGAGGTCGCCGGAGCGCTTCTCCCCCAGGGTCAGGACGCCCAACAGCTTTTCGCCGGCCAGGAGGGGCACGGCCAGCGTCACCCCGGCCCAGCGCAGGTCCTCGGCCTGAGGGGACTGATCACCAGGGATTAGTAGCAGGGGCCGTCGTTCCCGGGCCAGCCAGGTGGCGAGACCCCCCTCGGCAGGGAGAGCCCCGGCCAGCCGGGCTTCGGTCGGACGGTATTGCCCGTCGTCCAGAAGCCAGAGGGCAGCTCCCTCAGCTCCCAGGGTCTCGGTCACCGTGTCCAGCACCAGGCGCACCACTTCTCTCCTGTCGCGCAGGGTGCTCAACCCACGGCTGAAGCTGGTCAGGGTTTGACGCGCCTCGTACTCCCGTCGGAAGAAGGCCCGGTCCACGAAGGTCTGGATGCGTCCCCGGGCCGGCTGGAAGAGGGCGGCGACGAACAGCGCGGGGAGGAGGACCACCAGGAAGGATTGCTGGCCGGTCAACGCCTGAAAGAGGTAGCCGGTAAGCAGGGAGAGGAGCAGGAAGACGGCGGTGAGGGTGGCCGTCAGCAACGAGTAGACCAGGCCCTTGCGCACCACCACCCGGATGTCGAAGAGCTGGTAGCGCAGGATGGCATAGCCGATGGAGAGGGGGTAGAGGGACACGATGACGGCGCCCCACTGGGGGTTGGCCGGGGGCAGGAAGTGGATGGCACCAGGAGCCCAGAGAAAGATGAGGAAACCGCTCCCGCCCAGGCTGATACCGGCGAAGAGTACCAGAGCCTGCTGTCGGATCAGTGGTGAAGTGCCTTTCCGCAGAGCAATCTGGAGTGGGGGCAAGAACTTGTTGAAGAGTGAACCCATTCCGAAGATCAGGAAGGATACCCAGGAGACCAACAGCGTGTAGAAGTGCCACCACTCTGGCCGGTCCAGCCGAGAGGCCAGGAAGAATAGCGTAGGGAAGCAAACCGTGGCGGCGGCAGCCAGGGCCACAAAAGCCGGGATCAAGGGCCAGCGGGCCAGGAACTCTTTGCGGGCACGGTCGGCAGGGAAACTCCAGAAGAAGATCCAGCCGGCCACAGTAGTAATCGCTATCCAGGGCGGGATCAAATAGGCTGCCCACTTCTGCTGGCTGAGCCACTGCTCCCACGCCGCTCCCATGATGCCTGCCCAGAGAAGAAGGTAGAGGAGGAGATAGCGGTTGAGCCGGCCGGTGGGGTTGCGAACGTAGACGAAGATGCCAATAGTCAGGCAGAGAAAGGCAAAGAAAAGCCAGCCGGGGATGAAGCGCAGCAGGATATCCGGGGTGAACTCCATCGTCGGCACGGCAATCTGGAGCCTCCGGTCACCCCGTTCTACGGTGTAGACCAGGGTGCTGCCGATGCCCGCCTCCCGCACCAGGCGACGCATCTCCCGCCAGTGCTGACCGTTCACCTCCACGATGCGATCCCAGGGGCGCAGGCCAGCCTGCCAGCCGGTGAAGTCCTGGGGGGTGAAGGCGCTGACGATTCGACCTGGGGTGTAGAAGAAGCCGGGGAAAGGGTGGCCGATCTGGCCGGCAATAGAGTAGAGGGAGGCGCTCCAGACGATCACCGCGGTAGCGATCGCGAGAGTCACGACCAAAGCGGGTTGCCAGATGAGCGCAGAAACCTTTGCTTTCATTCTCGTCCCTCCAGGTTGGAAACAGCCGACAAAGGAGGCGAGAACTTGTTCTCGGCCACACCAGCACAACAAGTTGTGGCGGCAAAAGCTGTCTTAGCGCGCCCAATACGATTGGGCTTCTACCCCACTATTCTTTAACTTTCATTGTGCCCGAAGCGCATGGGAACTTCCCGGAAACCGCATCTCTCCACAAGGGCAAAAAGGCTCGCCCCGGTTAAACCAGGCGAGCCCCCTGCGCTCACAAGCAGGCAATGGGCAGTTCCTTTTAACTATCACTTCAGTTGTGGGGAACACGCCAAGGGTGCAACCTGGGTCATCTTAATTATAGACTCCTTTCGTCCCAATATCAAGGGGTCGAATAGGGTCCAGGACATGCAGTGGCATAACTGTGGCCCAGTTGGGCCACAAACGCAGCTCCTGAACCGCCAGTTCATGGACGCCACCCAGGGCAGCCCAAACAATCGGGCCCTCAGGATGCTTTACCAGTTAAGAATGCTGGAAAAGCCCTTTGCCCTGTCTCGGCTAGCCAGCAAAAAAGGGGCGGGCACTGTTGCCCGACCGAGTTTCGCGTCACCATGGCTGCGTTCAATCGTCATCCTTCTCGGGAGTCTTCCCCGGCTCCGGAGTCTCGTGCTTCTCCGGGGACTTGGTGGGCTCCGCCTTCTTTATCTCCGGTGTCTCGGCGTGCTCGGGTTCCTCGGTCTCCTTCTCCTCTTCATGGGCTTCCTTGGCCTCGGGGGTCTTGGTCTCCTTGGGCCCCTCCACCTCCACCTCGATGGACAAGGCCAGGAGAGTGCCATCGGCCCTAAGCAGTGCCTCCACCTCGGCTACGGCACCGACCTCCGCTTTCCTGCCCTCGAACTTGGTGCCGGCATCGACGTACACCGTCCGCCCACCCACGACCCAGCTCGAGGCACCAATGCTGGATATGACACCCTCGAATTCAACCTTGATCCCGGCCTCAGGGGTCTTGGTCTCCTTGGGCCCCTCTACCTCGATGGAGACAGCTACCAGACCGTTAGTGGCACTCATTATGGCCTCCACCTCAGCCATGTCGCCCACTTGGGCTTGCTTGCCGCTGAACTTGGTCGAGGCAGTTATGCCGACCGTCCGCCCACCCACGACCCAGCTCGAGGCACCAATGCTGGATATGACACCCTCGAATTCAACCTTGATCTTAGCCACCGGGATGGCCGTGCTCACCGCAGTGGGGGTAACCGTCTCCCCTTGGCTCACCGTCAGCCCCTGAGACGGGGCAGCAGCCCCACCGCTCAGCGCGACGATGGCCGCCATGATCGCGGCCAAGGCTTTCTGCAAATAGTCCAACATTTCGTCTCTCCTTGCCGTTTATTCTCGCCCGAGGGTCACTATGAATTTGTCCCCTCTGACGCCCTATATAACGGCAAAACCTCGCTGTGGATACGGGTGTGCCAGCTCTTATTCGCAATCGGCAAAAAACGGAGCCAGTTGGTGACTGGCGACTGCCCAGGCGCCACCGGCTCTGTTGACAAACCATCCCCCTCTATCGTAGCGCTGTTTGGATTATTGTGTTCGGTCATCACCCTCGCGCGGCGCCCGCCTGAAGTTCTGACGGCGGTGCCCTTGGTTCCAACGTTCATTCCTGAGCCCACCCAAACGTCGACAGTCACGCCGACTCCCGAACCGTCGCCTATTGCGCTTTTGGCCAGACACTGGGGTGGAGTTGATACAGGGGCGGGGTGCCCGGACGGATGGCGCGAAATGGATATCACGACCGACGTGGTGAGGCGCACAAGAACGCTGTTCGAAGCGCGCAGCTACCGCGTGGACGGCCTAACTGAATTTGATCCGCACCTCAACGCCGCGCGCGTCTCGCCATCCACGCTGCCTCGTACGTACTATCAGATTTATGATTTCTGCCGCTGCCACCACCATACGATTGCGCCCACGGCCAGCGCTTCGATCATCGTCAGGACGACGAGTGCGACCGCTGTATCAAACCAAAAAGGCAAGGGATAGAATTGGATGAGACTGTCGGAATAATCAAACCGCCAGGAGTCACCTTCAAAAAAGATGCGATGAAAGGCGGTAAAGAGCGTATTGAACTCGATGACGGCAAATAGCCCCAGCGCGCCGAACAGTGCCAGCGTCAGCAGCGTGCCGCCCAGCAATCCGCGCGCCACCAGCGCCCGCGTCGTGCGCGACCATGCCAGTGCGATCAGCGCGATCAAGAGCAGCACGCCCTCCACCGCGTGAAAAACTGTGACCTTCGCCACCAACTCGCGTACGTCCACCATGTGTTTGATCTCGCGCTCGTTGTACACACCGAGCGCTTTGAAGTGCTCGAAACTGAGATTGCCGCGAACGTATTCGATGCTCGCTGCTGCGTTGGCGCGGCGATCCGCGTCGTCGAAGCGATCCGCTTTGGGAAAACCGGGCTTGCCGTATTCAAAATCCAGATAGCTCGGCGTCATAAAAACGTAAAGGTTCGAAAGAACCAGGAACGGCGGAATGCCGATGACGAGCAACGCGACGAGCAGGTTGGTCAACCCGCGTGGCATAGTGTCCTCCTAAAACAGTTGGTTGTGTGGACAAACGAGGTGAGCGCCGCTAGCACGGCCATGCTGCGTGGCTCCCCAAAGCGCAGGCCTGACGCTCGTTGGCCGTCTCGGGTGACGGTGTAGAAAACTACCAGATCTTGCCGGCCTTCGCCCTTGCCCTGCTCTGGGTGGAGCTCCTCCCCGGCACATTGATTCTGGTGCGCTTTTTCCGCCGGAGCGGCGCCGCAGTCGTCGCAACCCATACCGTTTTCGGCTTTGAAAAGCCAACCTACAACCGACGCTTCTACCCCCTCAGCGTGACCAACACCTCGCGGCAATGAGGGGGCAGGTGTACCGTCTTCCCCCTGGCCTCGCCGCCCACGCCGTCCACTACGATCCCTTTGGCTTCCGCCGGCAGGTTCAGCTCGATGTCCCCCGGCGGCCGCCGGAAGGCGCAGTCAAGGCTCAGCTTGACCTGGTTGCCGCGAAGGCTCATTTGGAAGCTCACCGGGCCGAAATAGCTGGGGGCGTTGGCCACCTCCAGGCGGCCCCCGATCTTGAGCCAGCCCTGGGGCATGGCCGGAGTCAGCACCAGGGTGGCCCCATCTTCAAAAAAGAGCAGGTTGCGCACCAAGAGCAGGAAGTCGGCGGTGGCCCAGCCGTGGTGTCCGTCGCCCACGCTGCCACCCCCGGTCAACGGGTTTATGCCTGCGGCCCAGGTGTGAGTGGGCGTGGCGCGCCGGAGCAACCAGTCTATTATGGGCAAAGCCTCCCCAGAGCGGCGGAAGATGTGGCATTGGGCGATGTGCATGTTGAGATACGTCCCGAAGGCGGAATGGCCCACTTCGTGGAACAGGACGTCTTCCACGAAACACCGCTCCTTGAGCGTGGCCAGAGTGGCCAGCACGCGACGGTCCTCGGGCTCCAAAAGCCGCAACGGATAAAGGGCGCACAGGGAGCCCACGGCAGCGGAATCAAACTGTCGGTAGGGCGAAGCGGTCAAGAGCGGCGCCCCCAGCCTCTCTTCCACCTTAGCCAATGAGCGCTCCACGTCATCCCTGAAGGCCCGGTATGTGGCCTGAAGGCCACGGAGGCTTTCGGCATCGCCCAGGACCTGGGCGGCATAAGCGGCTTCCTGAAGGCCGGCCAGGCACCAGAAGTTGTCCCAGTAGAAATAGTCGTTGGGTCCCAGGTGTGCCGCCGACATGCCCGGCGGCAGGAGGCCGTAGTGCGGGGAGACCTCCTTCTTGGTGGTCGCTCGTTTTTTCCTGATCCAGGCCGCGCCCTTGAGTATTGATGGGTAGACCTGGGCCAGAAAAGGCTGGTCGCCGGTTAGACGATAGTGCTGCACCAGGGCCCAGATGGCCTGACCGTTGGCGTCCCATCCACCATTTTGGGAGATAAAGAGCCCGTCCGCCCGCTGGCGTCCGGGATAGGTAGCGAGGACCTGTCGGGCATCGCTCGGATACCCAACCCGGTCCAGGGCTGCCACCAGATAGGCGGCGTCCCGGAATCGGAAATGGTGGCAGGTGTAGGGCCCGGGGGTGATGCCCTCGCCGTCGTGGAACATCAAGAGGTAGGCCACATTAGCCTCGAAGGCCTCCTGCATCCGGGCCTCAGGCAGCTTCAGCCTCATTCCCTGAGCGAGCCTGTCCTGCCAGAGACGCTCGGCCTCCGCCTTGAAGGCCCGGTAGTTCCGGGCGAAGCGCAGCGGCTTTGCCGCCAGGACCCCGGCTCTGGTTGGAACCAGGGGCATGGCCGCGTAGAAGGACCTGCTCTCGCCTCGAGCCACCTGTAGGGGATAGGCAGCCACGCCGTTGGCCAGGCCGGCCGGGCACTTGATCGAGTGATTTTCCCTGAGCGCGGGCAGGCGGAGAGCCACATCGCCAGATCGCAGGGTGGAGACCTCGGCCTGAGCCGGCGGCGTCAGGACCAGGGCCAGATTGCCGTCCACCAGAAAGGCATCATCGGCGAACTCCAGGGAATGCACCAGGCTCAGTCCCTCGGGGTTGTAGGGGCGCAGAGCGAAATAGAAGATCGCCTCCGAGGACTCTGCCTCCAGGTTGGCCACCGCCACTTCCTGGAGAAGCCATTCGCCGCCTTCCACCTGAGTGGCAAAGGCCTGGGCCCGGACCCCGAAGCCCGCTTCCTGGAACTCGGTGACGACGCTGGGCGGCTCCAACAATATACGCTGCTTCACGCTCTTCAGCCGGGAGGGGGCCAGGAGCCGGCCACCGGCCAGGAGCCAGAAGTCCAGGGACCAGCCGTCGAACCAGGGGGTCAGGAGGCCCCGAGGGTCCACGATAGCCTCTCGGTCGGCCGCCAGGTTGCCCAGGGAGGTCCAGTCCCGGTGGGTCACGTTCAGAGAGAGAAGGCCCCGACCTCGGGGGATGAAGCTGGTGCTCTGAGGGTCGTACTGTTCCTGGGCCCAGTAGGGGAGCACGCCAGCCCGGTTGAGTTCCACGACGGCGCTATTGAGCCAGGCTCGCCCAATAAGGCGCGCCTCAATGGGGATGAACTCCCCAGGGATGCCCACCTGCGAGGGCTGGCCGATCTTGTCTTTAGCCTCCAGGTAGGCCAGGACGGCCGGTGGGACGCCCAAGCGGCCGGCGATAAGTCGTCCCAGGGACCTCACGAGGCCCATCTTCACGCCTCTTGCTGGGCCTCCAGCTCCAGCAGGTATTCCAGCGATGGGATCTCACGGCCAAAGACCAGGCGCTCCACCTCCCGGCGGCGTTCCTCGGGGATCTGAACGTACAGGCCCCTGGCCTCCACCGCCACCGTGCCGTCCTCCAGCACTATCTGCCCGGTGGCGGTCATGGTGCGCCCGCGCACCTCTTGTATCCGGCCGGTAACGCGGATCTTCTGGCCGACGGGCACTGGCGCGCGGTAGGTGACCTCCATCCTGGCGGTGACCATCCACAGGCGCTTCAGAAAGGCAGCTCGGCCGATGGTCTCGTCCAGGATGGTGCTCTGGAGGCCACCGTGCATGATCCCGGGATAGCCCTGGTGCTCTTCCCGCGGCACGAACTCGGTGAAGATCTCTTCGCCGTCCACGTAGAACTCGGCATGCAAGCCAATGGGATTATTGCAGCCACAGACGAAGCACATCTTGGAGCCAGGCTGCTTGATCATAGCGATCACTCCGATTGGATTTTACCCTGGAATTCCCGGGCCAACTGCTTATACATCTCAGGAGGCATCTTAGGCTGGCCGCCGGCCCGGCGCATGAAGTTTTTCAGGTCTTTGGAGAGGACCACTGGCACCGTGGGGTCTTCCAGCACCAACGTAGCGTTGGCGTGCGCGAACACCGCCACTCCCTGGACCGGGACGGCCTGAGCATCCACGTCAGGGGCGTGTTCGGCGATGTACTTGGTCATGGCCGCGGCGTCGCGGTTGGCATCCCTGGTGGGGTTGCCCAGGGGCTCGCCGAAGATGGACTGCAGGAGACGGAAGCGCCCGCCGCGGCGCTTCCATTTGTCGCCATGGCAATGGATCTCGCCGTCGTGGAGCCGGGGCTCGAAGACGAAAACGCCAGTGGGGGTCAGGAGCACGTGGTCGGCGGGCAAATAGTAGTTGAAGAGCCGATAGCGGTCGTCGATGCCTTTCAGGGATCGGCCCAGTACCTGATCCACGCGGAGCTTGCCGCCCCAGCGTCTGGTGTTTAACATCCCGATATTGAAGAGCAAAAGCCCGCCCAACATGGCGGCATAAGCCCAGGCAATGTACCGCACGTCCAGGGATATCAACACCGAGGCGACCAGGAGCCCAAAGCCGCCCAGGGAGGCGTATTTCCCCAGGTTGGCTCGCCGCTTCACCAGGACCTCGTTAGTGTAGGTTTGCATTCAGTCTTTCTCCATAGCTTTACTTGTAATGCCGGGCTTTTAACCTGAGCTGCAGCCAGCCGAGCCTCAGCCCTTTGACCACCAATGTCACACGCGCCCCAGCACCAGGCAGGCGTTTTGCCCGCCCAGGCCGAAGGAGTTGGAGAGTGCCACGTCCACCCGGGCCGGGCGGGCCACGTTGGGCACGTAGTCCAGGTCGCACTGTGGGTCCGGAGTCTCATAATTGACCGTGGGATGAATCAGGTTGTGGTGGATGGTCAAGGCGCAGGCGATGGCCTCGATGGCCCCGGCGCCGCCCATGGCGTGGCCGATCATGGACTTGGTGGAGCTGATGGGCACCTTGTAGGCATGCTCGCCGAAGACCTGCTTGATAGCCAGGCTCTCCACGGCATCGTTGATCGGCGTGGATGTGCCGTGGGCATTGATGTAGTCTACTTCTTCTGGCCTTATTCCCGCATCTGCCAGGGACCAGAGCATGGCCCGGATGGCCCCCTTCCCCTCCGGGTCCGGCGCCGCCAGGTGGTAGGCATCCGAGGAGCTGGCATGGCCCAGCACCTCGGCGTAGATACGCGCCCCCCGGGCTCGGGCGTGTTCCAACTCCTCCAGGATCACAATCCCCGCCCCCTCGCCAAGCACAAAGCCATCGCGGTGCAGGTCAAATGGGCGGCTGGCCTTTTCGGGCTCGTCGTTGTGGGTGGTGAGGGCCCGCATCACGCAGAAGGCGGCGATGCCTATCTCGACCACGATGGCCTCGGTGCCGCCAGCGATGATGGTGTCAGCGGCCCCCCGACGGATGACGTCAGCCGCCTCCCCGATAGCCTGGGTGCCGGTGGCACAGGCGGTGGATATGGAATTCGTGTAGCCCTTGGCCCCAAAGACATAGCTGACCTGAAAGCTGGGCATGTTGGGCAGAATAGTGGTGCCGAAGAAAGGGCTCAGGCGTAGGCCACCTTTTTCTAACATAACCTTGTGGCCCTCGATTCCCTCAGAGAAGCCGCCCACCGACGTTCCCACCAGCACCCCGGTGCGCTCGTACTCCTCCAGGGGGGCTTTTATCCCCGCGTCCGCCAGGGCCATCTGGGCAGCGGCCAGGGCCAGTTGAGAGCAGCGGGACATGCGCCGGGCCTCTTTGACGTCCATGTAGTTGCGCGGATCGAAACCCTTCACCTCGGCAGCGACCCGGGTGGGATAGGCGCTGGCGTCAAAGGAGGTTATCGGGCCTACCCCGCTCCGACCCTGGATAAGCCCATCCCAGAGCTCCTGGACGGTGAGCCCCAGGGGGGTTACCGCCCCCATGCCCGTGATGACCACGCGACGGGATTTACGCATCGGTTACCTCACACCCTCTCTGATCGCCTCCACCAGCTTCCGGTCCACGGCCTCCTTGGCCACCCTAACAGCATTCTTGATGGCGTAGGCATTGGAACGGCCGTGGGCCACGATCACCACACCATCCACTCCCAGGAGCGGCCCACCACCGTACTCAGAGTAGTCCAGGCGTTTCCGCAAGGCCTCGAAGGCCGGCCGGGCCAGGACCGCCCCCGCCATCGCCAGGGGCCGCTTCTTGATCTCTTCTTTCAGGAAACCAACCAGCATCTCCGCCACGCCCTCGGAGAGCTTGATCATCACATTGCCAGTGAAGCCATCGGTGACGGCCACGTCAGCCAGGCCCAGGGGCACGTCTTTCCCCTCCACGTTGCCGACGAAGTTGAGCCTAGTCTGTCTCAGGAGCTGGTAGGCATCCCGGGCCAGCATAGAGCCCTTGCCCTCCTCCTCGCCATTGGAGACCAGGCCGACCCGGGGGTTTGGGCCGCCGAAGACCCTCTCCCAATAGGCCAGGCCCATGATGGCGAATTGCCGGAGGTATTCCGGCTTGCAGTCGGTGTTGGCGCCGATGTCCAGGAGAAAGCACTTGCCGCGGACGGTGGGATATACCGTCCCCAGGGCCGGGCGCTCGATGCCCTTGATGCGACCCAGGTTGAAGAGGGCAGCGGCCATCACCGCGCCGGAGTTTCCGGCGGAGACCAGGGCCTGGGCCTGGCCCGCCAGCACCAGCTTCATGCCCACGTTCAGGGAGGAGTCTTTTTTCTCTTTGACCGCCATAGTGTGCTCCTCCATCCCCACCACCTCGGAGGCGTGGACGATGGGCAAGCACAGGCCAGTGAGGTCATATTTTGCCAGCTCCGGCTCCAGGGCCTCCTGGCGGCCTACCAGGATGATCTCCGCGCCGTACTCCCGGGCCGCCTGCACCGCCCCTTCTACCACGACAGCGGGTGCGCGGTCTCCCCCCATAGCGTCCAGAACGATCTTCATGCACTACTCCTTGATGACTATTTCCGATCACTACCTGCGAGACCAGACCTTGCATCTCACGCTGCACTGGTCACCGTCTTGCGGGCTGAACCAGCAGCCATGGCAGACAAGGTTCCCTTAGCCTCATACGCGCCAACTGTGGGAAGGAGATCGCACACTTATGCATGCATGCGCCTTGGCTCGGGCCTTGGACAAGAGTGCCCGCCTGGTCACGGGTTGTGCGGAGCTTGCATAGGTTTCTTCACTAGGCACCTTCATAGGGTAAATCTTTAACAAATGAGACAAGATTTTTTCACCGCCGAGCACGCAGAGGACGCAGAGAATAAATGAAAATCTCTGCGCTCTCGGCGTTCTCTGCGGTAAGTTCGTCTCGTCGGTTTGAGGCAAAGCCTCGGTGCGCCGGTCAAAACCGGCAAGGTGTCATAGGTGTAAGTCCTAAACAGTCA